>NZ_JAOUSE010000016.1:0-52548 GCF_025660415.1 Pallidibacillus thermolactis | reverse complement strand
GTCAAGTGCTTTCCTTGACAACCTATCCTACATCTAAGATAATACCGGTGGCAAACAAGGAAATGATAGAATCCTATGGGCACTGGTAACCTGTTTTTTCAACATTAAACAGCGAAGAGCCTTATTGTTTCTATAAGATCCTCCTCTGGATGAAACTTATAAGTCTATTTATTTCCAGGAGTGGCGTGATGGTTCGAATGATTTGGAAATTAACTCAGCTTTCCTACCTTTTTATATCGCATTAATTAGAAGCTTCCTTAAGACGTTCTTATTTATGCCTTCTTCACTATAACCTTTCTAGCTACTTCTCTATCGTCAAAATGTATCGTTTTATCTTTAAGAATTTGATAAGTTTCATGACCCTTTCCAGCTATTATAACAACATCATTAGAGGAAGCCATATTGATAGCTTTAGTAATAGCATCCTCTCGATCAACTATTAATTCGTATTCTATTAAGCTTGACTTAATAATCCCACTTTCAATCTCTTTTATAATTTTAACTGGATTTTCAGAACGAGGATTATCGGAAGTAACTATCACCATATCGCTGTATTTACTAGCAATTTCGCCCATAATTGGTCGTTTTGTTTTATCTCTATCGCCACCACAACCAAAAACAGTAATTATTTTACCTTTTGAGAACTCTTTAACAGTTTTTAATACATTTTCTAATGCATCTGGTGTATGGGCATAATCAATAAGAACAAGATAATCTTGTCCTTCATCAACTACTTCCATCCTGCCTCTTACACTTTTAATTTTCGATAAGCTACTTTTAATATTTTGTAGCGGAACATCTTCTATAAGAGCCGCTGTAATACCAGCTAAAGCATTATAAACATTAAAATAACCAATTAATTGCAATTCAATGTCTATTTCACCTTTAAATGATTTTAGTAAAAATTGAATACCTTTTGGTGTTACCCTAATATTCTTTGCTGAAACATCAGCAGTATTATTTATACCATAGGTTATAACTTCCGCTGCAGTTGCTTTTTGAAAATAAGATGAATTAGGGTCATCTGCATTTAAGATAACATATTTTTTATCTAATGAGTTATACGTATTTCCAAGTCTTGTAAATAAATGGCTTTTTATAAATCTATATTCTTCAAAGTTACCATGGTAATCCAAATGGTCTTGAGTAAGATTTGTAAATATAGCAGTTCTAAAGTTAACACCTAACACTCTTTTCATGTCAAGACCTTGAGAAGATACTTCCATTACACAATATTCAGTGTTTAAATCCCTCATTTTTCGTAAATTATGTTGTAGTATAGGTGGCTCTTGAGTATTAATATCAGTAGGGTAAACTTTATGATCAATTACTACCCCATTATTTCCCATTACTCCTGTATTAAAGCCATAATCACTTAATATTCTTTCTATAATATAAGATGTTGTAGTTTTTCCGTTTGTACCAGTTATTCCTATTAGTTTCATTTCATGAGAAGGATAATTATAAAAATGTGTAGCAATGACAGCCAATGCATGTCTAGCATCTTTGACGAAAATTTTTGGCACATCTACTTTTACATCTCGTTCCAGCACAAGAGCTACTGCACCATTCTTTATTGCATCTTCTACAAATAGATGTCTGTCCTCAAGAAAGCCTTTAATACCCGGTACGCAGACAAATAAATTACCTGGTTTAATTTTTCTAGAATCCATTTGTAAACCAGTAATTTCAATATCTAAATTTCCTGTTGTTTCTTTTACCATAAAAAGGTCTGCAATTTCTTTTAACTTCAAAAAAATCCCTCCTACGTAATCTGTTGATTTTCTCCAATTGCTCTCTTTTTCTTAGAAATTATATCATATATAGTAATGCATTAATATTATTTCTTATGATTGACGCTCCATTAACATATTCTGTAACTTAATTAATAATATTTTCCGCCGAGTATTTACAAGTGTGTTTATGAAAAAACGGAATAAATATATTATGGTGAATTTGAATGCAATAATTATATAAATATAAATACTTTTATCTACATGATTTGTAAAATTTAGATAGAAATTCATCCAAAATAATCTTGTGGGTTTTAACAATATTTTTGGGTAAATCATCTGGAAAAAAGAAATTAAAATTAATGGATTCAGATTTATCTATGTTTAGTTCTCCTTTATACCCTTTGGTATAGTAGGCAATTGTAACGAGAAATAGTTCATCTCGAATCTCTGTTTTTATATAATGTTGAGGTCCTGAATAAACATTAATCAGATGCAACTTTTCAACTATTAAACCAGTCTCCTCATAAATTTCTCTCCTTGCTGTATCTTCAGTAGATTCTCCTAGTTCCATTAATCCTCCCGTTATTCCCCAAGCACGTCTTGGTTCCTTACGTTGCTGGAGTAGCAACCTCCCCATATCATCGACAATTATTGTAACCGAACCTACTAATATAATAGGTCTATGACCAACCATCTCTCTTAATTCATCAACATATCCCAATTATTTCTCCTCCTTTAAGGTACAATTAGTACTTCAACAATAATTAGTATAATTCCTTTTTGATAGACTTTAGTGTATGATAGCCACAAACGATAGACATAGTAGTAAAGATATTACGTCAAAGTAATATAGATATAAACGTTATTATTCACAGCCTAAATAAAGGAAGGTGGCTCAATCAGTAATTACATTACAATGTTACTTTTTAATATATAGATGAATATGTATACTACGAAAACCAAAAGAACTCGATAAAGTGTCTCAGAACACGTTTGTTCAATTAAAATAGCGTCCTAAGTACCCGGACTTGTACAATGTATTGCAGAAAGTAACAAAAAATGGACAACGATTACTTAGAGTAATGTCAGTCTGTAACTGCTAAACTATAATTAACAGTTTTTGCCAGATAAAATTAAACACTTTTCCCCAATAATAACCTACGCTAAAATTTGATTACAATACATTATGATTAGCTGGAGGAATAAGAAAGGTGGAAAAAGGACAGTAAAGGACGTGCTTTGGACAATATTATCATAGAACGTTTTTGGCGCAACATAAAGTATGAAGAAGTATATTTAAAAGACTATGAAAGCCCAAGGGAGACCATGGTATAAAAGCAAGAAATAATCCTGAATGATATCAAGAGTATTACTCAACAGATGGATGCAAAATATTGAAAAGCTCAAAAAACAGAAAGTGCAGTTAACCTCATTGCTTGCAGATAACAGTATTAATATTGAAGAATACCGCTTAACAATTGAAGAAATCAATAAAAAAATTAATGATTTGATGTCCGATAAACTGAAGCTAGAAAAATCTAAAGATCAATCCAAACGGGAACGAAAGAATATGAAAATACTAAAAAATGAATTAAAAGAATATATACATTTCAATAAATTAACCCCTGAGATGCTTCACCGTTTGGTTGATCGAATCGAAATAAAAGAAGACGGTTCACCGAAAATTTATTATCGGTTTGCAAATGATTTTTTAAATGCATAAAGTATATAGGAAAAGCCCGTTTCATTGATTTTCAAAAACGAGCTTTTCCAAAGAATTATTTTTTTATAAGCAACGCACAACACTCCACATGCCTTGAGTGGCGATCGCAGACATTTTGATGTAGCAGTGTTTGCCTGAAACCACATTTTATCCAGAAAAATTAAATTTACTGTCCACTAAAATATTTTTAAATCTAATTTTCATTTTCTTTGTTGTAAATGACTATTTTTCCATTAGATGCAAACGGATAAATTTTCATTTTCGTTTTATTAAATACAAGTTCATAAAATTTTTTGTCATCAAGAATTACATTGTATTTTCTATAACTTTTGTAATTTTCATCTATTGGTTCTGCAGCTTCAGCATATCCAACAAAATTTTCTCCAGCTTTAATTAATACAAAATCATAATCATAATTAAATACTTCTATATTATCGTTTCTCACTTCAGCATATAGTAATTCAATTTGACTTGGAGTTTTTGATATATCCGTTTCATCAATTTCAATATAGACAACAAGAAAATCTGCATTTTTTAAATCAATTTCTTCATTAGTTTGAGTTGAATTTTTTGCAATTTGTCCATAAATATTTACTTTATTAAATCGATATTTATGGTTAACTAAAACCAATTCATTCATAATTGCAGAACATACATTATCAATACAATCTGACATAAAAGTGCAAATATTATTACATTTATCATTTATTTTTACATCTTTAAATTTCAAACCATTTTTTTCAAAACTGTTTATAAAACCTATCATTTTATCGTCAAATAAATTAAATTCAAAAGTTGTAGGAATATCCATAATATGTTTTATTCTATTATTTGATTTCCTTAAATATGAGAATTCTGAAGCATTACTAATATTTTCAAAAGCTTTTTCTACACTCTGAAGCCCTACAATTCTATTACTTTTATTAAGAAAACCAAAATCAACCTTATCTTTAGGATACTGAGGATATATTAATGCGCAATTTACTAATTGTGCTAAAGAATCTAAAATATTATTTGCATACTGTATTATATCCTTAATGTACTTTGAAATTAAAAATGGTAAATCAGTTGTTAATCCTAGTATTTCAAATGAATTATCTAATATAGTTATAGAGGCACTACCTCTATCTCGCAATTCATTATTAATTCTTGAATGATACTCCTTGATTCTTCGGTCATATTCTTCTGTCAACTTGTTTATAAAATTCCTACAATATTTTAGTGTTTCAAAATTAAATAAAACGTTATCCAAAAATTGAATTGAATCAGCTACTTTCTTATTTATTAATTCTTTTTTTAACTCATAAAAATCAGTTTGCATCTCTAAAAGATCTCCTTATCTACTTATTTAGTTTGAAAAACTTACTATCCTAGATAAAAAATCGCTTTCGGCAACATTGCTCTCATATAAGAAAGGCTGGAATCAATTTCTAAAAAAATATTAATAAGTTTATATTTGAATTCAATTAAGTTGTGGAATGTCCGACAGATCTTCTATCCGAATACTATATTTTTCTTTTATAAACTTCTGTTCCTTCTCTAATAACTTAGGAACTACAATGAATAACAGACTTATCGCTCTACTCATACCAACATAATAAATCCGATGTTCCTCTTCATTTTCTAAATCAGGACTAATTAAAAATTCATCAGATTCCGAAATTAATAAAACATTTTCAAATTCATCACCTTTTGCTTTGTGAATAGTACGATGATGACTAATATCATCTTTATAATTTATACAAATCGCAATGTGCTTATATAAATTTCTATTATAAAAATCTTTAGCAGCTCCTTTTCTAAATCCAGCCATAGATTTAAAGTATGGTTTTAAAATATTATAAAAATCCATAATAGGTTTATCTTTATAATTACTATAGTTACGTAATAACTCTTGAAGTAATATAATAGAGTTGTTTATTTTTTCTTTATTTGAATAATCACTAAACAACTCTTTCATTTTTTCCAATGCATTTTTATAATCACCAATTCGTGCAAATTCAACGGATTCAACCGAGTTTAAAATTATTTTATATCTCTTTGGATCAGTATCCGCCTCTTTAAATATTGTTAATAAGTTTGTATTCATTCCATCTAAAGTAATCATTGACTTCATCGCATTAGCTGTAAGATTATCCCTAGACAATGTATGAATAATAATATCTTCCCCATATAATTGCTTTATTCTATTAAAAGCATCTATAGGTTTTCCAATAAATAATATAGGTACATCATTATCAATATTTTTATATTTATTTTGTACAATATCCATTCGAACACTATTTAATAAGTCAATAATTTGATTTGAACTACGTCTATTTTCAAGAATTTGATATTCAACCATGTTTTCCAATTGAAAATTATTAAATTCTTTTAGACTTGCCCCTTGAAAGGAATAAATGGATTGTGCAGGATCCCCTATAATACCAACAATTGTTTCTTCTTCAGCAATTAACTTAATAATTTTTGATTGAATTGGGTTAGTATCTTGAAATTCATCCAAGAAAAAATATGGAAATTTCGCTCTTAAAACTTTTAATATAAATGGATACTTTGTAACTAATACGTAACTAAAAAATAAAACATCATCATGATCAATTTTGCCTTTTGCCCAACTTAGTTTTTTATAGCTAAGTAAATCATCTTCTAAGATTTCTACCACTTTAATGATAGAACCTGCTTTATCTCTATTACCAACTAATTTTAAATTACCATCAACATCAAACTTATATTGTAAATTCGAAAGCCATGACCATAAAGAATTTTTCTTAACCTCAACAAATTGTAACTGACTGATTGAATTTGGATGCTTTAAATCCGATTTACGGCTATGATTTTCTAGCCATTTTTCAACAATTCTTCTTTGGGGCAATACTATATCATGACCATTAACTTTTTGAAAGTTTACTTCAAATTCATCAGCGATTAGAAATAGGTAGGGTTTTACAACATGCATATATAAAAAACTATGAATTGTCGATACTTCTACTCTGTTGGCTACGCTAGTACCTAACCTTTTCATAATAGTCTCTACCGCAATATTTGTGTATGTAATACATGCTATTTTCCGAGTCTTTTCTAATCGTACAGAATTTTTAACAGTATTTTTTATATGGTTAACTAACCAATGTGTTTTTCCTGCACCTGGCCCAGCTATAATTTTAAAATGTTGTTCTATAGGAATTTGATCATTTGATGTAATAGTAATCAATTTTCACACACCCACTCTATAGCTTCTTTTATATAGTCTGGAACTACAAAATTCACATATTCTTTCGTACCTTTTTTTGTTAAATTTTCTTGCAAAACATGAGCTAATTCCAAAGCATTAACACCTTTGCCCACTGAATTTAAATATCTAGCAGCTATTAATGCTATTTTTTTGTCATTTTCAGCCCATTTCAAATTTGGGTTTTGAAGTGCCTCAATAATTCTATTATTTTCTTCAGATTTACTTATTCGTTCAAACATTTTATTTAAATCTTTACCTTTTTCATACAAATCCATGAGTTCTTTTATTTCTTCTTTATTCGACATTGAATTTGTTATTAAAATTTCAGCAGTAGGGTTAAAACGAATTAAATCATACTCTAAGGTTTTTCCATAAACCTCATCCTGTAAGAAAAATTCAATGTTTGATGAATAGTCTGCTTTTCGTTTATTACATTTATATTCATATTGTGTCGGTTCAATTTGCATTTCAAAAGGGTAGCATTTTTTATAGGAAGTTTTTTCTACTGAAAGATTTTTTCTTTCTGGATCTCTATCTGTAATACATGCAACTTTTTTATTAATTGCATATTTATTTTTAGTATTAAATAAATATAAAAAATGATCGAAGTATCTTCCACCTACATTGATAACTGCTACATGGTTATCTTCTAACAACTTTTCTAAATACTCAGCAAAAACAGACATAAGCAATTGTTCTGCCATTCCTTCTACTAAAATTATTTTTTCTGCAAAGAGCATATTGGATTTTGTAGCATCTAAAAATCTTTCTACATATTTCTTACTATCTTCATTATTTTCAAAAACTCTACCTGGATAACTAACGTGTGTTTCATTATTAACCTTATATAAACAAATCAATTCATCTAAACTTAATGATCCTGTTATATGAGTGGAATGTGTAGTTATAAATATTTGTCGCACCTTTTTTTGTTTTAAATTTTGTTTTAAAAACTTTAATAGTTGTCCTTGCATCGTAGGATGTAAATGTGCTTCTGGTTCTTCAATAATAAGCATTGGATATACTTTCGCATTACTTCCTAGATACGTTTCACTCGCATTTACTTGCATTTTTGCCAATAATAAAGACATAAAAATCAAATTATTATAGCCAAGGCCATTATGTGTTATAGGCAATTGAATTCCAGTTTTATTTTCTATAATTAATCGAAGTGCTGAATAAAGTTCAATATCTGTAATGCTGCCTGCAAAATTGGGTTCAGTATTATCAAAAGAAGCACCTATATCTTTTGAATACGATAAAATTTGTTTCTTGCCTTCTAGCATCCTTTCATTCAATAAATCCAGTAATAATTTAGCCTTTTCTTCAAATTGCATTTTTTTATTTTTTATTAGTTGTTCTTTTTCACTATCATCTATATTTTTAGACTTAATATCATAGTCCATAAAGAAATCTAAAACATTTTTTAAAAGTGTATTCTTCCCGCTAAACATGTCCCTTTCCACATCTCGAATAGCATCTAAAAACTGATAATCAAATTTCTTTAAATACTCTCCATCTGCTATAATTTGATTTTCTAAATTACCACCATAAATTTTGTATGTATATAGCCTTAAAAAATTTCTATCAATAATTTCCCAAGCCTCTACTTCAGATTTTGCTGAAGATAACATTCTTTTATAATCTTCATGGTGTTTTAATGGCAAGCAAAATTCATAATGTAATTTTGCTTCGTATGGCTCCTCCAATTTAGTCAACCATTGACTTACTATAACCAAATCATCTCCCATTAAATTTTCTTTATCTTCTTGACTAAAAGTTACTGAAATATTAATTTTAGGTGGTTGCAATTTTAGTTCTTCAAGTGAAATAGTCTTATTAAAATCATCAATAGATAAATTCTTTTTTTCAGAAGGGTTAAATATTAATGCCATAGCTCTTAATAAATTAGATTTACCTGAATTATTAGGGCCAATAATTACGTTAATTCCTTTGTTAAATTCAATAATATTTGACCTAAAATTTCTATAATTATTTAGTTCTATGCTCGAAATATACATTTCTTAAATCCCCTTTACATGATAATTAATTTGAATATAGTACATTAAAAAATATATGTTCCTCGAAAAAGCCTGTTTCATTGATTTTCAGAAACGAGCTTTTCCAAATATTTATTTTTTTATAAGCAACGCACAACTCTCCACATGCGCCGTCTGTGGAAACATATCGACTGGCTGAACTTCAATTGTTTTGTAACCTCCGTCTTCCAAGATCCGCAAGTCTCTTGCTAATGTGGATGGATTACAACTTACGTAGACAACCTTTTTCGGTTTCATTTTGATTATTGTCTTTAGCAAGGACTCATCACAGCCTTTACGGGGAGGATCAACTACAAGAACGTCAGCATGAATTCCTTTTTCAGCCCATATTGGTATTACTGTCTCAGCTTCCCCAACTTCAAATTCAGCATTGGTTATGTCATTTATCTGTGCATTTAACTTCGCATCTTCAATAGCGGCTGGAACTACTTCTACACCATAAACCTTTTTCGCCTTTTGCGCTAAAAATAGAGAAATCGTACCAATGCCACAGTACGCATCAATGACAGTTTCTTCTCCAGATAAATCCGCATACTCTAATGCTTTATCATATAAAACTTTCGTTTGGACAGGATTGACTTGATAAAAGGATAGTGGCGAAATTCGAAACATTACATTCCCAATTTTGTCATAAATCACATCTTCTCCCCAAAGTAGCTTCGTTTTTTTACCTAATATAACATTCGTCCGTTCCGAATTAATATTTTGAATAATAGACTTTACTTTCGGTAATCGAGCTACCAATTGATTAACTATCTTCTCTTTATTAGGCAACTTTTCTGTGCGTGTAATTAAGACTACCATTAATTCGCCCGTTTGTTTTCCATAGCGGACCATAATATTTCGTAGCATACCTGTATGATGATTTTCATCATAAGCAGATATATTGAATTCATTGCAAACTTCCTTAACCACTTGAATCGCTTCATTCACTTCTTCCATATGAATAACACTTTCATCCGTTGGGATAATTTCATGACTTCTCGGCTTAAAGAATCCAGAAATTAATTTACCATCTTTTTCACCTACCGGCTCTTGGGCCTTATTTCGATAATGCCATGGATTATCCATCCCAATAATCGGATGAACTGTAACATTCTCTAGTCCACCAATCCGAGCTAATACTTGTTCAACATGGTTTTGTTTGAATTTTAACTGGCCTTCATAAGTCATATGATGGATTTGGCAGCCCCCGTATTTATGCTCTTCCTCTTTTGAAATATCCACTCGATACGGACTCCGTTCTTTAAGCTCAATCAATTCTCCATGGGCATAATTCTTTTTTGCTTTCACCACTTTTATTCTTGCTTTTTCACCAGGTAATCCATTTGGAACAAAAATCGGATAGCCATCTAATTTAGCTACCCCTTGACCTTGATGAGTCAAATCAACAAATTCTATATCAATATAGTCATTTACCTTTACAGGCATCTCTTGTTTCATCCTATTCACCTTCATTTATTAAAAATCCGTTAAACAACTTACATTATACATTGTTTACTAAAATTAGAAAAAATTTCTTTTAATAAACAGAACGACATTAGGCTGAATTTTTAACAAAATAAAAAGGGCTTACCCATCACTAAGTAGTAAGGGAAAAAGCCCTTTTATCAATCCTCCAATTCTGGTTCTAAATCAATACGATCCTCTTTACGCAACTGGTCAATTGGAGCAAAAATATCAAAATGTCGATATAAGTTTTTAAATTCTACAGGCGTTTTCCCACCTAATTCACCATCTAAATTAATGAGTACGTCATCTTCTGAAGTTACTTTAACGTAGTTAGCTTTCGTATAGATAACGTTTGGATCTTTTATATGATCTCCACGAAGAGCTAGTGTAACTAACCGCACAAAATCTGCTAAATTTGTTTTCTTTAAAATCAATAATGTAAAATAACCATCATTAATTGAAGCATCTGGAGCTAGTTTTTCAAAGCCACCAACCGAATTTGTCAGAGCAATTAAAAACAACATTACGTCCCCTTCATATAGTTTTCCATCGTATTCCAAATGGAGTTTATAAGGTTTCAATGAAGGTAGCATTTCAATCCCTTTAATATAATAAGCTAGTTGACCGAGCATCGTTTTTAATTTAATCGGGACTTCATAGGTTAGCTCGGTAATTCGACCACCACCAGCAATATTGACAAAGTATTTATCGTTCATGCGACCTATATCGATTGGAATCGTTTGTCCATTAACAATGACATCTGTTGCTGCTAGTATATCACGAGGAATATGTAGGGCTCTGGCAAAGTCATTTGTGGTTCCTACAGGAATTAAGCCTAATTTAGGTCGATACTCCTGTTCAGCTAATCCATTGACCACCTCATTAAACGTTCCATCGCCTCCAGCTGCTATAACAATATCATACTTTCTTTCAACAGCAATTCGTGCCGCTTCTGTTGCATCACCTGGACCCGTCGTCGCATGACAAGATGTTTCATAACCAGCATTCTCCAGTTTAGCCAGAACATCTGGTAAATGTTTTTTGAAAATTTCTCTACCTGACGTCGGATTATAAATAATTCGAGCTCTTTTCATTCAACATCATCCATCTCAGATTAAAGTTTTTTACTATTAAACATCATACTCCAACAAAAATTTCAAGGCAAATTTATTTTATCTTTATTAACAGTATTGTTAACAAATCCTATTTATTACAAACTACAAACACAGTATTGAAAGAATCGAAAAACGATTAATCAAGATTTTACAGTTCATTATAAAACAAGTTTTGATACTTAAGGACATTTATCAAAACAGTTAAAGCAAAACTACTCTCTTAGACTAAAATAGGCTTTTACCTATACCCCTCCCGATATAGACACATACACTAAGGTGAATACACACATGAGGAGGTAATTACATGGAGAGACAAATGCTCGGTGGCCCTATGCCTTTTGGCGGATACCCTGGTTATGATGGATATTTTAATTTTGGTGGTTACGGCAGCAATCCATTCCAGCCATATTATGGATTTGGAGTTCAACCATTCCATCACGGACATCACCATGGACATCACCATGGTCATTACCAACATGGCTTTTATGGTTATCCGCAACAACCATGGTACGGACCTCGTGAGGAGGATTTTATACCGTACTAAAAAAAACATGCTTAAAAACATGAACATGACAAACGTATAAAAATCAAATTTAGGAGGAATGCCAATTGTATAATGAATATCTCCCTGTTCAAACACACATGACCGATGAGAGAAGAATTATCGGTAGGCCATTTGGTAGACCATGGGGATATGGACGTCCATGGGGGTTTGGTAGGCCATGGGGATGGGGGGTTGGATTTGGCCCGTTTTTAGGCGGCGTTGCAGGTGGATTACTAGGTAGTGCATTGTTAGGACCGTATGGCTATGGATTTGGCTCCCCATTCTACGGATATGGATACCCTTACTTCTGGTAAACGAAAAAATCGCCCAGTTATTAAGTACTGGGTGATTTTTATTTTTAGCTCAGATCAACTTACCCAATACTAGGCAACATCAGTTATTTTATAAATTCATTGAATCTCCTTCTAGTTTTCGTAAAATTTAGTATAATTAAAGTATAGAATTATTGGGGGTGGGAAAATGGCAGCTCGTACTGTTTTATTAAATCGGATGTATGTAAACGGTGAATGGATAAAAGCGATAGCCAATGAAACATTTTCTGTCACTAATCCGGCAGATGGAGAACAAATCGCCTCAGTTCCAAACGGTGGAAAAGAAGATGCTATCTTAGCTGTTGATGCAGCTTATGACGCTTTTAAAAAGTGGTCACAAAAAACAGCTGAAGAACGTAGTCATTTATTACGCTGTTGGTATGATAATATTTTAGATAGTAAAGATGAAATTGCAGAGACATTGACACTTGAACAAGGAAAACCGTTAAAAGAAGCATTAGGTGAAGTAACCTACTCAGCAAGTTTTATACAATGGTATGCTGAAGAAGCAAAACGAATTTATGGGGAAACCATACCAGCATCAGCAGTCGATAAACGTTTACTTGTTTTAAAACAACCCGTTGGTGTCATTGCTGCAATTACACCTTGGAACTTTCCCGCTGCAATGATCACACGAAAAGTTGCACCGGCTTTAGCAGCTGGCTGTACTGTTGTTATTAAACCGGCAGAGCAAACACCATTAACGGCTTTAAAATTAGCAGAAGCTGCAGAGCGAGCCGGTTTTCCAAAAGGGGTTATTAATATCGTCACCGGAGATGCCCAAGAAATTGGAAATGCATGGTTAAAAGATGCACGTGTTCGTAAAATAACCTTTACCGGATCTACGGAAGTCGGAAAACTTTTAATGCGCGGAGCAGCTGACACCGTCAAAAAAGTTTCTTTAGAATTAGGTGGGCATGCACCATTTATTGTATTCCCAGATGCAGACATTGATACAGCAGTCGAAGGTGTGATGCAATCGAAATTTAGAAATAATGGGCAAACTTGTGTATGTGCAAATCGAATATATGTGCATTCTTCCATTGTTGATGAATTTGTTGCAAAATTCTCTAAGGAAGCGCAGAAGTTAACGGTCGGATTTGGATTGGAACCAGATACCCAAATTGGTCCATTAATTGATGAACAAGCTTACATAAAAGTTGAATCACATATCCAAGATGCTGTAAGCAAAGGGGCAACAATTGAATGCGGTGGTCGTCGCATCGAAGATTTGGAAAGTGGTTATTTTGTCGAACCCACTGTTTTAAGTAGTGTGACAGAAGACATGCGAATTATGAATGAAGAAACATTTGGTCCCGTTGCACCAGTTATCACTTTTGATGATATACAAGATGTAGTTGAACGAGCCAATAATACTCCATATGGACTCGCTGCTTATATATTTACAACAAACTTAAAAACAGCCATCACAGTATCAGAACAACTGGAATATGGGATTGTCGGTATTAATGATGGTCTTCCTTCTGTTGCGCAAGCACCATTTGGTGGATATAAGGAAAGTGGATTAGGGCGAGAAGGTGGGCATCACGGTATTGAAGAATTTCTTGAAGTAAAATACGTTTCTATAAAAATTTAATGATAGGTAAGAGTAACTAATTCATAGTCGGACATGTAAAAAGACTCGTTTAATCATAAGCGAGTCTTTTTACTGTTGTGTAAATTTTTCTTATCTTATATACGATGATAAGCAGCCGGTTCATTATTAATTCTTGTGTTACGGTCAAGTGTAGAGATTTTCTCCATATCTTCTTTAGTTAATTCAAAATCAAACACATTAAAGTTTTCTTCAATTCGTGATGGTGTCACAGATTTTGGAATGACAATGGTTCCTTCTTGCAAATGCCAACGTAAAATTACTTGAGCCGCTGTCTTACCATGTTTTTCAGCAATACCTTTGATCACATCATCTTCAAGCACATCACGACCATTCATTAATGGACTATAAGCTTCAATATAAATATTATGTTTTGCACAAAATTCTTTCAGTTCTTTTTGTTGTAGATATGGATGGCATTCGACTTGGTTCACAACAGGAACAACTTCACATTCATTTAGAACTTTTTCTAAATGCTCAATGTTAAAATTCGAAACACCAATTGCTTTGACACGACCATCTTTATACAATTTTTCTAATGCTTTATACGTTTCTATGTACAAACCGAAATCTGGACATGGCCAATGAATTAAGTATAAATCAACATAGTCTAATCCTAAACGGTCTAAACTCGCCTCAAACGCACGCAATGCTTTGTCATAACCGTGGTCAGAATTCCATAGTTTTGTCGTGATGAATAATTCTTCTCGCGGAATTTGGCTATTTGCTATTGCTTTACCAACGCCTTTTTCATTTTCATATACTTTTGCCGTATCTATTAATCGGTAACCTACTTCAAATGCTTTTTCTACTGCTTGAGTAGCCTCTTCATCAGGTACTTGCCAAACACCAAATCCAAGCTTTGGCATGCGTAGGCCGTTATTTAATGTAACATATTCCATAGAAATCATTCCTTTCCTTTTATTCCATTTTAGTATAGCAAATTGGTGGGGAGTTGATAAATTAGGTGCTTTTAGGTGCTATACGATTTAAAAAACTTCTTCTAATTAAAGACATTTTAATCATTTTTTTAATCTCACTTGTCCTCGAGATCAGCTCTCAGAGACATTTCTACCTCTTTTTGTCCTCGAGACAACCTACCAATCAATCCATATCACTATTTATCTATACTTCCCTTAAAAAGCCAATTAATATAAAAATAAAGTTCCCTCAACGAGATCCATTGAAGGAACTTTACGCAAACAAAAACAATTCTATTCACTAATTGTCACAAATCCGTTCAACAATACTAGCCGCAATCTTCTCCCACAATTCTTCATCTTCTAAAAACCGCATTGACATTTTTCTATACATCTCTTTTTGCTTATCTGCAAATTCCGGCGCATCTTTATCTGGTAAAGCAGCCCTTTCTCGCTCAACAAATGCTTGAACTTCTGGTGCCCTCGGTCCCCACACTGCAACTTCTTTGCCATCTTTATCTATGAATATATAAATCGGAATTGAACGGGACTTCCCATTTGTTAAATATTGATCCATTAATTCTAAGTTTTGGTCACGCAACAAAAAACGAACTTCAATGTTAGCTGTTTCAGCAATTTTCATTAAGATTGGGTTGTTAACCATCGCATCACCACACCAATCTTCTGTAAGAGCAATGACACGTAAATTTTTCTCCTGTAATTCTCCAAGTTTTTTGACATGATCATCTTTCAAATGAAATCGTTCATAAATGGAGAGCATTTTTTCTTTATTTCGGGTCATCTGATCAACGTATTCGTTGTAGCTCATTGCTTTTTCAAACCAACCATGTAAATGCATCTTTTATCACCCCTTAATTACGATTTGCAAGTACTTTGTACAATAGTCGGAGAATTTCTAAATACAACCATACTAAAGTGACCATTATACCAAAGGCTCCATACCATTCCATATATTTCGGTGCGCCGAGTTCAGCCCCTCTTTCAATAAAATCAAAATCTAAAACAAGATTAAGGGCCGCGATAAAGACTATGACTATACTAACTATTATACCTAAAGTTCCCGTTTCATGAATGAAAGGGACCTGAATACCGAAAAAACCTAATATTAAACTTAATAAGTAAGTTAATAAAACCCCTAACGTTGCTGCCGCTACTCCTAAACGGAAATTATGAGTCACTTTAATAAGACCACTTTTATAAATAAGCAACAAACCTAAAAGAATTGAAAATGTTAAAGATACAGCCATGAAAGTGATGCCTTGAAATTGAGATTCGTATATTGCGGAAACTCCACCGATGACAAGTCCCTCTAACATTGCATAAATAGGAGATAAAACTGGTGCCATTCTTTTCACAAAAATGGTAACTAACGCGACAATTAAACTACCGATCACGCCTATAGTAATATAAGGTGAAACATTTTGACCCGCAAAATATTGTGTCCATGTGAAAATTGCACTAATGATTATAAAAACAAGTAAAATAAATGTTTTATTGACTGTACCTTGAATGGTCATTTGATCACTCGTATCAGCATTTCCGGCATAAGATTCAAAAGTATTATTCGTTAGACTCGGATTGCCACTTCGCATTGTTTCGCCTCCTTTATTTTCAATACGACCCTTCTCATATATTGTTTCAGAACTTTGTTTTTACAACAAACCAACTATTTCATAATATTATATTCTATTTTAATATATACTAGCTTTGTTTTTATAAAAAAAGGCAACCTAAAGTCACTAACACTTTAGATTGCCTACCATTCCTATTTAACGTTTTTTAATTTCTTCCAGTAAAATTTTATTTAGTAATTGTGGGTTAGCTTGTCCTTTCGTTTTCTTCATAATCTGTCCCACAAGGAAACCGATGGCACGATCTTTACCATTCTTATAGTCTTCAATCGATTGTGGGTTATTATCTAACGCTTCTGTAACCAGTTTCAATAGTGTTGCCTCATCAGAAATCTGAACTAACCCTTTTTCTTTTACAATTTTCTCTGGGTCGCCGCCTTTTTTGATTAGTTCACTAAACACTTTCTTCGCCATTTTGGAAGATAGTGTACCGTTATCAATTAACTTAATCATGCCTGCTAAGCTTTCTGGGGTTAAAGCAATTTCATGTAATTCTTTTTGTTCAGCATTTAAGTAAGCAGACACTTCACCCATTAACCAGTTTGATGCTTGTTTTGCATCAGCTCCATTCGCAACAGTTGCATCAAAGAAATCGGACATTTCTTTTGTCATCGTTAAAACTTTCGCATCATATTCTGGTAAACCTAATTCTTCAATATATCGTTTTTTCCGTGCATCTGGAAGTTCAGGAATCGATGCTCGAACACGTTCTTTCCATTCATCATCAATGTAAAGTTCAACAAGGTCTGGTTCCGGGAAGTATCGATAATCATCCGATCCTTCTTTTACACGCATTAAAATCGTTTCTCCAGTTGCCTCATCATAACGGCGTGTTTCTTGGTTAATGACACCGCCAGCAAGCAATACTTTTTCTTGTCGTTTAATTTCATACTCCAATCCTTTTCGAACAAAGTTAAAGGAGTTTAAGTTTTTCAATTCTGTTTTCGTGCCGAACTTTTCTTGACCGATTGGGCGAAGGGAAACGTTAGCGTCACAACGTAAAGATCCTTCTTCCATTCGAACATCGGAAACACCTGTGTATTGGATAATAGCTTTTAATTTTTCTAAATAAGCGTATGCTTCTTCTGGTGTACGAATATCTGGTTCTGATACGATCTCAATTAAGGGTGTTCCTTGACGGTTTAAGTCAACTAAAGACCCGTCTTCTGTATGAATTAGTTTTCCGGCATCCTCTTCTAAATGTAAACGATTGATACCAATTCGCTTAGTCTTGCCGTTCACTTCAATTTCTATCCAACCATTCCTACCAATTGGTTGTGCATCTTGCGTAATTTGATACGCTTTCGGGTTATCCGGATAAAAATAGTTTTTTCGATCGAAACTTGATTCTGTCGCAATGTCCATATTTAATGCCATTGCCGCTTTCATGGCAAAATTAACTGCTTCTTTATTTAATACAGGTAAAACACCTGGATAACCGAAATCAATGACGTTCGTATTTGTATTTGGTTCTGCTCCGAATTGGTTCGGGGATGGTGAAAATACCTTCGATTTTGTTTTCAATTCTACGTGTACTTCAAGTCCAATTACCGCTTCAAAATTCATTTATTTCACCCCTTACAATTGTGGTTTTTGTTTATGGAAATCTGTCGCTTGTTCAAAAGCATGGGCTACTCGATAAACTGTACCTTCATCGAAATGTTTACCAATGATTTGAAGGCCAATTGGTAATCCATTATTAAAGCCACATGGTACAGAAATACCTGGAAGACCAGCAAGGTTGACTGGAATTGTTAACAGATCGTTAACATACATCGTGACTGGGTCGTCAATTTTTTCGCCAATCTTGAATGCCGTCGTTGGATTTGTTGGTCCAATTACGACATCATAGTTTTCAAATACTTTTTCAAAATCTTGTTTAATTAATGTACGAATTTGTTGAGCCTTTTTATAGTAAGCATCATAATAACCTGAGCTTAAGGCAAACGTTCCGATCATAATCCTACGTTTCACTTCGTCACCGAAACCTTCAGAACGTGATTTCTTATACAATTCCATTAAATTTTTTGCATCTTTTGCTCGATAACCATAACGAATACCGTCAAAACGTGCAAGGTTTGCGGATGCTTCAGATGAAGCAATAATGTAATATGCAGCAACCCCATATTTTGAATTTGGTAGGGACACTTCATCCCACGTAGCACCTAATCCTTCAAGAACTTTTAATGCTTCAAGGACTGCATTTCTTACTGACTCGTGAACACCTTCACCTAAGTATTCCTTTGGAACAGCAATCTTCAAGCCTTTAACATCACCTGTTAATTGTTCTACATAGTTAGGAACAGGAACATTAGCTGAAGTAGAATCATGAGGATCCACACCGGCAATTGTTTGTAAAATATATGCATTATCTTCCACATTACGTGTAATAGGTCCAATTTGGTCTAATGAAGATGCAAAAGCTACTAACCCATAGCGGGATACACGACCATAGGTTGGTTTCATTCCAACAACACCACAAAACGACGCTGGTTGACGGATCGAACCACCTGTGTCGGAACCTAATGCGAATGGAATTTCACCGGCTGCAACGGCAGCTGCGGAACCACCGGATGAACCACCAGGAACATATTCTAAGTTCCATGGGTTATATGTTTTATGGAAATAAGAAGTCTCTGTGGAACTGCCCATCGCAAATTCATCCATATTTAATTTACCAATCATGACAGCTCCAGCATTATGTAATTTATTCATTACGGTCGCATCGTAAATAGGATCAAAATTTTCTAACATACGGCTAGCACAAGTTGTACGTACGTCTTTTGTAACGATATTATCTTTGATTCCAATAGGCATTCCAAAAAGAAGACTATTTGCTTCTTCTGCACTATGTTTTTCATCTAATTCTTTTGCCTTTGTACGGGCATTTTCCTCATCAAGAGTAATGAATGCCTTTACTTTATCTTCCACTTCATTTATACGCTTAAACGATTCATCAACTAAATCAGAAACTGTAATCTCCTTTTTATGAAGTAACTCTTGTAAATCTTTTAATTTATGATCAAATAGTCCCAAGGTTTTCCCTCCTTACTCAATAATCGATGGAACACGAATTTGTCCATCTTTTTGATCTGGTACATTTCTTAGTAATTCCTCACGTGGTAAACCTGGTTCAGCCACATCCTCACGCATCACATTTTTCATATCTAAAACATGAGACGTTGGCTTCACATTTGCAGTATTAACTTCATTTAACTGTTCTGCTAAACCAATAATCTCATCTAACTGTGTTGTAAATTTTTCAATCTCCTCTTCAGTAAATGTAAGACGAGATAAATGCGCCACATGTTGAACATCATCTTTAGAAATTCTAGACACTTAATTCACCTCCAAAATAATTAAACAACGTAGTCTGTTACATACTATTGCTTTTAAGCAAACTAATTTATATTTTATCATGTTTTGGCTGTTTTCAGAAATACTGTAGTGAAAATCTTTTATTTTCCTATAAAAATTTAAGAGAATGCCGATTATGTAACTGCAATTTAAAACGACTGAGACTTCCTTAATAAAAAAAGAAGATCGCTTTTTTCTAGCAATCTCCCCTCTTATCTTCTCAGTTTACCTTTTAAAAAAAGTTTTTTTAGAATATTCTCTTTTTGAGATTTCGAACTTACTTTTTTCTGTTTTGGCGATTCGGGTGCTTCTGTATCTTTAACGTAAATTTCATCTTTTTCAATAGCATAATGATCATAAGTTAATACGAGACCAATATCTGTATCACTTTCTTTATTTTCGACGATGGTAAAAGGAATATTGTTTTGATTTGCAACTTTAATATATTTTCTTAAAGTATCATAGGGAATAGCTCCATTTAACAGTAATTTTGTCTTAGGATGAGCAATCATTTCCTTTTCCACTTCACTGTATACTTTTGACTCGTATACTTGATGAATTGTCAGAGCAATAACAATTCGTTCACGAATGGTTCCTAAAAACTTCTTTCGTTCGGCAGGGTTAATTTCCTTTTTTCCATATATCCCCTGTTCTAAATACTCATCTAACTTTGATTTTCTTTGTGACATGTAATTTATTCACCCTTACACAGTATTATATCTTTTGTAGTATATGCAAAATTTGGATACAATAAGCTTCTCCATGTGAAAAACATTACGTTCACAATTTCACAATTACAGTTTACCATAATTTGAATCTATATATAATTCTTCTCAATGAAAAACAGGCTGATGTTCATAAATTCTCAGCCTGTTTTTTACTCAATTTAATTAAAACTGTTCCGCAATTGATTTAGCTTGCATATGAAGAAGTAAGTAATCAGGCCCCCCTGCTTTCGAATCGGTTCCAGACATATTAAAGCCACCAAATGGCTGATATCCAACAATTGCACCTGTACAACCACGGTTAATATACAAGTTTCCAACATGGAAGTCTTCTTTCGCTTTTTCAATATTATAACGGTTATTAGATATAACCGATCCTGTTAAGCCGTATTCAGTATTATTCGCAATCTCAATTGCTTCTTCAAAACTTTTTGCTTTTGTAAAGGCAACAACTGGACCAAAAATTTCTTCCTGCATGATTCTTGCTTCTGGATCAAGATCTGCAAATACTGTTGGCTGTACAAAATAACCTTTTGAATCATCGCCTGTACCGCCCACAATTAATTTCCCTTCTTGCTTACCTATTTCGATATATTTTGTTATTTTATCAAAAGCCGCTTGATCAATAACAGGGCCAACAAAAGTTTCACGTTTTGCCGGATCACCAACAATTAACTCCTTCGTTAGTTCAACCACTCGGTTTAATACTTTATCATACATATCTTCAACGATAACCGCTCGAGAACAAGCGGAACATTTTTGCCCAGCAAAGCCGAAAGCAGATTTTACAATCGATTCAGCTGCCAATTCTAAGTCGGCGTCACTATCTACAACAATCGTATCTTTTCCACCCATTTCCGCAATGACGCGTTTTAACCAAATTTGTTCTGGATGGACAATGGAAGCCCTTTCATATATTCTAGTACCAACTTCCCGTGAACCTGTAAAACTAATAAATCTTGTTTTTGGATGATCAACTAAATAGTCTCCTATTTCTGATCCACTACCAGGGATATAATTTACTACCCCTGCAGGAAGACCTGCTTCTTCTAACACTTCAACAAATTTAGCAGCAATGACTGGCGTTGCTGAAGCTGGTTTCAATAATACTGTATTTCCAGTTACAATAGGCGCTACTGTTGTGCCGACCATAATTGCAAAGGCAAAATTCCAAGGTGGAATGGTCACACCAACACCTAGTGGTATATACCCATATGTGTTATTTTCACCAGGTCTTGACAGTACTGGTGCACCATCTTTTAATTCTAACATTTGCCGTCCGTAATACTCCATAAAGTCAATTCCTTCAGCAATATCCGCATCGGCTTCATGCCAAGGCTTTCCCGCTTCTTTAACTAATAAAGCACTAAATTCATGTTTTCTATTACGAACGATATGGGCAGCTTTAAATAATATTTCAGCGCGCATTTCAGGTTTTGATTTACGCCATGTTTCAAATGCTTTTAAAGCAACTTGCATTGCTTCTTCAGCATGTTCTTTCGTTGCCTTACCGACATATCCAATGACTTCTTCTTTATTTGCTGGGTTAATTGAAACAATTTTGTCGTTTGTTTCAACTCGTTTTCCACCAATAATTAAGTCATAGGTTTCCCCTAAATAGCTTTCTACCTTTTTTAATCCTTCTAAAAAAGCCGCTTGATTTTCCTTTTTCGAGAAGTCTGTAAAAGGTTCGTGTGCATATGGTTTCATCATGTCTCCCCCTTGTGTAACATTTTGAATAGAAGGACTATTCACTATTTATTTTACCTTCTTTACAATTGACCTTCAAATTATTTACTAGTTTCATAGAGGTAAATGCACAAATGGTTTGTTTTTTAACAAAATCAGCTAACATTGATACAACCTAACATTTCATATGCTACTTAAAATAAGCCTGAAATACCCGTTGAGCAATATGGGATCCAATCGTATAACTAAACGGTTGACTTCCGTAAAATGCATGGGGAACAATGACAGAAATTGCAATTTCTGGGTCATCATATGGTGCATAACCAACAAAAGAGGAATGATTTGTTTCTACTCCCTTTTCAAAACGACCATTATCGACATAATAGGACTGAGCCGTTCCTGTTTTACCTGCAACATCATAGGGTTCATCAGAAAAATATCTTCTTGCTGTTCCTTGTGAACCATGGGTAACTTGCCAAAAACCCTGCTGTACTCGTTCAATCCATTCTTGTTTCATATCAACACGGTTTAATATTGTCGGTTGAAACTCCTTAATCACGGTACTTATTCCATCTTTATCTAAATCAGCTGAACGAATTTCTTTGACTAACATTGGCTTTACTCGATATCCGTCATTAGCAATGGTGGCAACATACTGAGCTAACTGTAAAGGAGTATACGTATCAAACTGACCAATGGCAATATCCAAAAATGCAGCTTGTTGTGCAGGATCTGGGCTTGCTTTCATTCCTTCAATCTCTTCTTTAAAACCAATTCCTGTTGTCGTTCCAAGTCCGAATTGACTGAAATAATAACGAATCGTATTCACTTTCTCAGGATTAAGCGAGAAAAGACTTCCTGGAACATAACGTCCTTCCATAACATCTAATGCGATTAACCACATGTAGACGTTTGATGACCGTTCAAGCGCCTTTAATTCATCTATTACACCTAAAGCATTACCTCCAAATGAAGACTTTGTATTACCTGGAAAGATAAGCGGTGTATCGTTCTTTTGCTCTCCTGGTTTAAGAACTCCAGTTTGGTAGCCTGTTAGAACCATTGCCCCCTTTACCGTTGACCCTGCTTCAAATGCTTGTGTAAATGTTCCGTGTGAAAACTCTTCAAATTCCTTTGTTTCCCGATTATACCGTTTGCCAGCAAGAGCTAAAATTTCACCGGTTCTTGGATCCATAGCAACTACGAACATTCGATCTAATGTTTCGGTTCTTGGAAATTGAATTGCGCGCAATAATTCCTCTTGAATAATTTGTTCAATTTCTTGTTGGAAATTGATATCAATAGTTAAAAATAAGTCTCTACCCGGTTCACCTTCAGATATGATTTCAGAACTAACCACTTTCCCACGATTATCTGTAATAACTTTTTCTTGAATTTTTGAACCACTTAACACATCTTCGTAAAGCTCCTCTAAATAACTTGCTCCATAGCGATCATTCAAGGCATAACCTTTTGCAGAATAATAATCTAACTTCTCTGGAGGAAGACCTTCTTTCATTCGTCCAAGCACACTTTGAAACACTTGCCCATAAGTATAATCCCTTTGCCAATCAGTCGTTGTTGAAATGCCCGGTAAGTTATCTAGATTTTCACTGACACTAGCAAATTCTTCATCTGTCACTCCTTCATTTTTTATAATCGATGGGGTTAATGCGACAGCAGATCTCATATTTTGATAAATGGCAGCAACGTTTCCATTAATAGTTTCGATTTCTTCCTCTGTTATACGTTCTAGTATTTTCTTATATAACTCCTGTTCAGATAATTCTTGTTTCTTAATTAAAGCTTCCTCTTCTTTTGTAATTTTCTCATTTCCATTATGATGTTTTAAAATCCATATTTCTTTTTTGACCCAGACAGGAACGTTTTCAATGTCTTCTTGATTCATTTGAATGTATTCGGAAAGTTGTTCAGCTGTATTTAATATATCTATTGGTTGTGGATTTTTAGGAGGCGTATAAGTTATCGCTTTTTGAGGCACATTATAAACTAATGCATGACCATTCCGGTCATAAATTTCTCCCCGTGGGACCGGGTGATAAATGATGTGATCGTCCGTCCGTTCAATTTGCTCTACATAATCCTTACCTTGTACCATTTGCACATAACCTAGACGAAGAACTAAGATTGAAAATAAAAAGAATACAACAACAAACAATAAATTAGCACGTAATAGCATTGTACGATTTTGTTTCTTTTTCTTTCTTTCCATTTCACCCATAGGCACTCTTCCTTTTTTAGTAATCACTAAAACTATTCATATGTTTTAAATAGAATTGTATGATGATAACAATAGATTTACAATCTAACTTAAGAGCATGTTTATTAAACTATCTATTCTACACTTTTCGCTTAATTCCTTTTTTAAACTTTGTTCTTCATTTAAACTAATAAATAATAACAATGGTTAACAACCTAGATCTTCCTTAAAACCCGAACAATAATTAATTAAATATAATATTATGTTCGATTTTTATATTGACAATAACTTGTATTAGTTGTTAATATGTAGTTACAAAATCAAATACATTTTCTCTCATATAATTTTGGGAATATGGCCCATAAGTTTCTACCCAATAACCGTAAATTATTGGACTATGAGAGAAAGTAGTAAACCAGTCATTGGCAATAGTAGCAAAAACATTAGCTACTTTAATGTCATATTGTCCTTAACAGGTTTGGACTGCTTTCTCTCATTGGAGAGAATCAGACCAAACCTTTTTATTTTGCTTATTTATATGTAAAGAAAGGAAATCAAAGTGAGGTTTAATTATGAGACCACAAGTTGCCGTAATTATGGGAAGTACCTCAGACTGGGATACAATGAAAAATGCTTGTGAAATTCTAGAACAATTTGAGGTCCCATACATTAAGAAAGTTGTTTCAGCACATCGTACACCAGATTATATGTTTGAATTCGCTGAAAATGCTAAAGAATTAGGATTAAAAGTGATCATTGCTGGAGCTGGAGGAGCAGCTCACTTACCTGGCATGGTCGCTGCAAAAACTACGCTCCCTGTTATTGGTGTACCCGTTCAATCAAAGGCATTAAATGGTTTAGATTCATTATTATCCATTGTGCAAATGCCCGCTGGTGTACCTGTTGCAACAGTTGCCATTGGTAAAAGTGGTGCAAAAAATGCCGGACTATTAGCAGTACAAATGCTTGCAACATCCGATGAAACATTAGTTAAAAAATTAGAACAATTCCGTGAAGATAATAAAAACCGCTCTATAGAAAGCAGTGATCAACTTGGCTAAAGTCGTCCTTCCTAATCAAACAATCGGTATTATCGGGGGAGGCCAACTTGGTAAAATGATGACCTTATCTGCCAAGGCAATGGGGTTCCGTGTAGTAGTCCTTGATCCGACACCAAATTGTCCATGTGGTCAGGTTGCTGATGAACAAATTGTAGGAACATATAACGATATTCATGCAATTCAAGAATTGGCAAAAAGAAGTGATGTTATTACTTATGAATTTGAAAATATAGATGCAGATTGTCTTGAATGGTTAACAAACAATGCCTATGTCCCACAAGGAACTGAAATTTTACGGATAACACAAAACCGTATATTAGAAAAAGCGGCCATCCAAAAAGCAGGTGCACCTGTTGCTCCTTATCATGTTATAGAAAAACAAGAAAATCTTGTACCTGCCTTTAAAGATCTTGGATTTCCAGCCGTTTTAAAAACAGCAACTGGCGGATATGACGGTAAAGGGCAAGTGGTTATTCAGTCTAAAGAAGACATTGACAAGGCTCTGCCATTAATAAAACATGGCCCGTGTGTTTTAGAACAATGGGTACCATTTCAAAAAGAAATTTCCGTAATTATTGTGAAAAACCTGAACGGTGAAACAGCTGTTTTACCTATTGCAGAAAATATTCACAAAAACAATATACTTCATATGACGATTGCCCCTGCTCGAATTAATAAAGATATAAAAGAAAAAGCAATCTACGCAGCAAAACAAATTGCCGCATCTTTACATTTAGTCGGCACATTAGCAGTAGAAATGTTTTTAACCAATAATAACAAAATTTATATTAACGAACTTGCTCCTCGGCCGCATAACTCTGGTCACTATTCAATAGAAGCATGTGTCACCTCACAATTTGAACAACATATTCGAGCCATTTGTAATTGGCCATTAGGGTCAACGGAAATCGTCAAGCCAGCTGTGATGGTCAATATTCTAGGTCAACACGTTGAACCACTCACATCCAATATAAAAAACTATAAAAATTGGAAAATTCATCTATATGGAAAAGATGAAGTGAAACACAATCGTAAAATGGGACATATCACTTGTTTAAGTGATAATCACGATCAAGCTTTATCTGAAATCCAACGTTTTAACATCTGGAATTGATTCATTTTCTGTGCAAACATGGAATTTTAATAAATTTTTTCTAATTTATTAGGTTATATTCTAAGGATTTGTGCGAAATATGGTCAAATGTGTTCGATTTTTAGTAAAATATGTGCGAAAAATAAAAATATTGTGCGAAGAGACTCACAAATCGTGCGAATTCTTATAATTTTGTGCGAAAAACCTATTTTTCGTGCGAACCCCAAAATACAAAAGGAGTTAATTAAAAATTTTTATATATACCAAAAAAAATATTTAGGAGGTTGCACCATGTACAAAGTAAAAATTTATGTCACACTAAAAAACAGTGTTATTGATCCACAAGGTTCTGCTGCCAAACAAACACTTGAAACTATGGGATACAAAGAGATTGAAGAACTCCGAATTGGAAAGTATATCGAAATTACAATCGACGAATCCGTAAAAAATGTGGATGAAATGGTCAATGAATTTTGTCACAAACTTCTAGTTAATCCCGTAGTCGAAAACTATCGCTATGAAATTGAGGCAGGTGTTAAACAGTGAAATTTGCCGTCCTCGTTTTTCCAGGAACGAATGGTCACCTCGACATGTATCATGCTGTGAAAGATAAACTGGGTGAAGAGGTTGAATTCGTTCAACATGACACTAAAAATTTAGATGAGTATGAAGCTATTCTGATCCCGGGAGGCTCTTCTTACGGTGACTATTTACGTGCAGGAGCCATCGCTCGACAAACTCCAATTATGAAAGAAGTAGCAAGAGTAGCAAAAGAAGGAAAACCGATCCTCGGTATTGGTAACGGATTCCAAATTCTTCTTGAAGCAGGTCTTCTACCAGGGGCTATGCTCCAGAATAAAAGTTTGAAGTTTACTTGCCAAACTGTACAAATTGTTGTTCACAATAACGATACTATTTTTTCTAGACAATATACAAACGGTGAAGTAATCGATCTCCCAATCGCTCATAGTGTAGGAAACTATTATTGTGATGAAAAAACTCTACAAGAATTAAAGAATAATAACCAAATTGTTTTTACTTACAATGGTACAAATCCAAATGGCAGTATTGAAAACATTGCGGGGATTACAAATAAACAAGGGAATGTACTTGGCATGATGCCACATCCTGAACGGGCCGTTGACAAACGCTTAGGCAGCAATGATGGATTAAAATTATTTAAATCGATTGTACAACAATGGAGGGAAGCAAATGCAGTTAAAGCATGAACCAAGTCCAGAACAAATTAAACAAGAGAAAATATACAAAGAAATGAATGTAACCGACGAAGAATTCGAACTTATTCAAAAGCATTTAGGTCGACTACCAAACTATACAGAACTGGGCCTATTCTCTGTTATGTGGTCTGAACATTGTAGTTATAAAAGTTCAAAACCAGTATTGAAAAAATTCCCTACTTCTGGCCCACAAGTATTACAAGGACCTGGTGAAGGGGCAGGAATCGTTGATATTGGTGACAATCAAGCGGTTGTTTTCAAAATCGAGAGTCATAACCATCCATCTGCTGTCGAACCTTTTGAAGGTGCGGCGACTGGGGTTGGAGGAATTCTCCGTGACATTTTCTCAATGGGTGCACGACCAATTGCCGTACTTAACTCTCTACGGTTTGGTGAGTTAACTTCTTCTCGTACAAAATATTTATTAGGACAGGCAGTCGCAGGGATTGCAAGTTACGGAAATCGGATCGGTATTCCTACAGTCGGTGGAGAAGTTCAATTTGATCCATGTTATGAAGGAAACCCGTTAGTAAATGCAATGGGCGTTGGTTTAATCAACCATGACGATATTAAAAAAGGGCTAGCCCACGGTATCGGTAACACAGTGATGTATGTTGGAGCCAAAACAGGACGAGACGGTATTCATGGTGCAACCTTTGCCTCCGTTGAATTGACAGAAGAGTCTGAAGAAGGAATGGCAGCGGTGCAAGCTGGGGACCCATTTTTAGAAAGTCTCCTTCTTGAAGCTTGTCTAGAAGTAGCTCAATCTGATGCACTAGTCGGTATTCAAGATATGGGGGCAGCTGGACTTATCTCTTCAAGTTCCGAAATGGCTTCAAAAGCTGGCACAGGAATTGAAATGAACCTAGACCTTGTTCCTCAACGGGAAGCTGATATGACACCGTACGAAATGATGCTTTCTGAATCTCAAGAACGGATGCTTTTAATAGTAAGAAAAGGTCATGAACAAGAAATTATTGATATCTTTAACCGTTATGGATTAGAAGCTGTCGCTATCGGTCAAGTAACCGACGACAAAATCCTTCGCCTCACACATAAAGGAGAAGTTGTAGCGGAAGTGCCAGTTGATGCACTAGCGAAAGATGCGCCGGTTTACCATAAGCCATCAAAGGAACCTGCCTACTTCCGTGAAAACCAACAGCTAGAAATAAAAGTTCCTACAATTAAAGATTATGAAGGTACATTATTAGACTTACTAAAACAACCAACCATTGCAAGTAAAGAGTGGATCTATCATCAATTTGACTCAATGGCACGAACAGATACAATTGTTACACCTGGTTCCGATGCAGGTGTTGTTCGAATTCGCGGTACGGAAAAAGCACTTGCTATCACAACAGATTGTAACGCTCGTTATATTTACTTAGATCCAGAAACAGGTGGTAAGATCGCTGTTGCTGAAGCTGCTCGAAATATTGTTGCTTCCGGCGCTAAACCGCTTGCTGTTACTGATGGTTTAAACTTTGGTAGTCCTGATAACCCAGAAGTATACTGGCAATTAGAAAAAGCAGCCGACGGAATCAGTGAAGCTTGTCGAAGTTTAAAAACACCTGTTATTAGTGGAAATGTATCACTCTATAATGAAACTGACAATACAGCCATTTACCCAACTCCTATTATTGGCATGGTTGGTTTAGTAGAAAATCTTAACCATGTGACAACCCAATCGTTTAAAAACGACGGAGATTTAATCTATCTACTTGGTGAAACAAAACCAGAATTCGGTGGTAGTGAACTACAAAAATTAATGGACGGCAAAATCTATGGTCGAGCACCTTCCATCGATTTAGATGTCGAAGTGCAAAACCAAAAACAAGTATTACAGGCAATTCAACAAGGGCTAATCACATCTGCTCATGATGTTTCTGAAGGTGGGGTTGCTGTAGCACTAGTTGAATGTTTGATAGATACACCATTTGGTGCGAAAATTGAACTTGACGGAGAAGCTGTAACAGCTTTATTTAGTGAATCTCAATCTCGCTTTATCTTAACTGTGAAAAAAGAACACCAAGCAGAAATTGAAAAATTAACAAACGCTAAATTAATTGGTCTAGTTACCGATACACCTAAACTTACAATTAACGTAAACAAGGAAACTATCATTGATTTAACGACTAAACAATTACAAGAAGCTTGGAAAGGAGCAATCCCATGCTTGCTGAAATAAAAGGGCTAAACGAAGAATGTGGTTTATTCGGCATTTGGCAACATCAAGATGCCGCACACATTACGTATTATGGCCTGCAAAGCTTGCAACACCGTGGGCAAGAAGGTACAGGAATTGTTATCAATGATGGGATAAATTTAAAAGCGCATAAAGGAGAAGGCCTCGTCACAGAGGTCTTCTCGAGAAATGATATCGAAGAAATGAAAGGTTATAGCGCCATTGGTCATGTCCGATATTCAACAAAAGGTGATCGAAACTTTGAAAATATCCAACCTTTATTATTTCATTCCCATACAGGAAATCTTGCATTAGCCCATAACGGTAGCTTAATTAACGCTAAACGGATGAGAGCCCTTTTAGAAGCACAGGGGAGCATCTTTCAAACTGCATCCGATACAGAAATACTTGCCCATTTAATAAAGCGGAGTAAACAGCCTTGTTTTATTGCCAAAGTGAAAGCTGCTTTAAATATGTTAATTGGTGCTTATGCATTTTTAATAATGACCGATGATGAATTAATTGCAGCTTTAGATCCAAGCGGAATCCATCCACTATCCATTGGCAAACTGGGTAACTCTTATGTCATCGCTTCGGAAACATGTGCCTTTGATATTATTGGTGCAGAATTTATTCGTGATGTTCAACCCGGTGAATTGATTATTATAAATAAAGATGGCATACATTCGGACATATTCGCTCCACAAAGAAAAATGGCAATGTGTGCCATGGAGTACGTTTATTTTGCAAGACCTGATAGTAATCTCCGCGGCATCAACGTTCACACAGCTCGCAAAAATCTGGGCAAACAACTGGCTATCGAAGCTCCGATTGATGCTGATGTTGTAACAGGTGTTCCAGACTCGAGTATTTCAGCAGCCATTGGTTATGCAGAAGAATCAGGCATTCCTTATGAACTCGGACTAATTAAAAATCGCTACGTTGGTCGAACATTTATTCAACCAACACAAGCTTTACGGGAACAAGGAGTGAAAATGAAGCTTTCTCCAGTCCGGGGCGTTGTGGAAGGTAAGCGTGTCATTATGGTTGATGATTCTATTGTCCGAGGTACCACGAGTAAACGAATTGTGAAAATGTTAAAGGATGCTGGAGCTAAAGAAGTACATGTGGTCATCTCCTCTCCTCCAATTGAATACCCTTGTTTTTACGGAATTGATACAACGGAACAAGATGAATTAATTGCAGCTGGAAAATCAGTTGAAGAAATTAGGCAATTGATTGGGGCGGATACATTAACTTTTTTAAGTAAAGAAGGTTTATTAAAAGCCTTAAATCGGAAGGAATGGGATCAACAAAACGGATCTTGTCTCGCTTGCTTTACCGGGGAGTATCCAACAATCACGAATGATGAAATACAAAACGATAAAGATCTTATGAGAGCAGTCTCCATTGACTAATAAAGCTCGATTCCTAATTGATTGGGGGTAAAAAAATGGCAGACGCCTATAAAGGAGCTGGTGTCGATATTGAAGCCGGATACGAGTCAGTGAAACGAATGACAAAACATGTTGAACGAACTAATCGACTCGGACTCCTAAGTGGTCTCGGTAGTTTCGGTGGAATGTTCGATCTATCGAGTTTAAATATGAAAGAACCGGTTTTAATCTCTGGAACAGATGGGGTCGGCACGAAACTTCTGTTGAGTTTTTTTATGGAAAAATACGATACAATAGGAATTGATGCCGTTGCAATGTGTGTAAATGATATCGTTGTTCACGGTGCCGAACCGTTGTATTTTCTCGATTACCTTGCATTAGGAAAAGTAATACCGGAAAAAGTTGAAGCAATTGTAAAAGGTATTGCTGAAGGATGTGAAATGGCTGGATGTGCCTTAATCGGTGGAGAAACAGCCGAAATGCCGGATATGTACAAAGAAGAAGAGTTTGATATCGCTGGTTTTGCTGTTGGTGCTGTTGAAAAGAAAAATATAATAACGGGTGATCATATACAGGTAGGCGATGTGCTTATTGGTTTATCTTCTAGCGGTATCCATTCCAACGGTTATTCTCTTGTTCGAAAAGTGCTTTTAAAAGAAGGTAATTTTTCACTCGATACTTACATCCCTGAACTAAATGGTATCCTTGGGGAAGAACTCCTACGACCGACAAAAATTTATGTAAAACCCATTTTAGCGGCATTAAAAAGATTTAATATTAAAGGTATGGCTCATATTACCGGAGGCGGCTTCATTGAAAATATACCACGTATGATGCCAAAAGGGTTAGGAGCCAGTATTCAAGAAGGTACGTGGAAGGTTCCTCCTATTTTCCAATTGCTTGAAAAGGAAGGCAATATTGAACACACTGAAATGTTTAATGTTTTCAACATGGGTATCGGAATGGTTCTCGCAGTTCAACCAGACGAAGCAGACCAAATTGTTCAATTTATGAACAAGCAAGGAGAAGAAGCCCAAATTATTGGTAACGTAACAAATCAATCTTCCATTATCATTGAATCCTTTGGAGGAAAATCATGAAAAGAATTGCCATTTTTGCATCAGGAAACGGGAGTAACTTCCAAGCCATTGTCGATGCAGTTAAGACTGGAGAATTAAAAGCAGAAATTTCACTGCTCGTTTCTGATAAACCGGAAGCTTACTGTGTAAAGCGTGCAGAAAAGGAAAACATTCCGTGTTTCACCTTTGATCCAAAGAGGTTTAAAAATAAAGAAGTGTATGAAAAAATGATTTTAAAAAAACTGGAAGAATATAATATCGATTTTATCGCTTTAGCTGGTTACATGCGACTAGTTGGACCAACATTATTAAATCCTTTTGAAGGAAGGATCGTCAATATTCACCCTTCTCTTCTACCGAACTTTCCTGGAAAAGATGCTATCGGTCAGGCACTAGCAGCAGGAGTTTCAAAAACTGGAGTTACCGTTCATTACGTAGATGAAGGAATGGATACTGGACAAGTCATTGAGCAACGTTCAGTTGAAGTCGTTGATGGAGAAACACATGACTCTCTACAACAAAAGATCCAAAAAATTGAACATCAATTATACCCTTTTGTATTAAATAAACTATTAAACACTTAATTTATCCAACTTTATAACTAGGAGGCTTTTACATTGATAGCAAAACGTGCACTGATTTCCGTATCTGATAAAACAGGTATTGTTGACTTTGCAAAACAACTAGTCGAACTCGATTTTGAAATTATTTCAACAGGCGGAACTTTCAAAGTCCTTAAAGAAGCTGGTATTCCAGTTACCGGTATTAGTGAAATGACTAACTTTCCAGAGATTCTTGATGGACGTGTAAAAACATTACACCCTCATATTCATGGTGGATTACTTGCGAAATTAGATGATGAAAAACATTTAGGACAAATAGCGGATCTTTCTATTCAACCGATCAGTCTTGTTTGTGTCAACCTTTATCCATTTAAACAAACAATCGAAAAGCCAAACGTCACTGTTGAGGAAGCAATAGAAAATATTGATATCGGTGGACCATCAATGTTGCGTTCAGCAGCAAAAAACCATAAGTTTGTCACTGTTGTTGTTGATCCTGCTGATTATGAAACAGTCATTCATGAAATTTCGCATAACGGGAATACAACCTTTAAAACACGTCAAAAACTTGCGTCTAAAGTATTCCGCCACACTGCTTCTTATGATTCATTGATTGCTGAATATATGACGAACTTAACTGGTGAAGAACTGCCAGAAAAATTAACAGTAACCTATGAGTTACAACAATCTCTTCGTTACGGTGAAAATCCACATCAAAAGGCTGCTTTTTATAAAAAGCCACTTGGTTCGAAATTTTCTATAGCTAATGCTACCCAACTTCACGGGAAAGAATTATCCTATAACAATATTAATGATGCGGCAACGGCTTTACAGATTGTTAATGAATTTGACGAACCCGCTGCAGTTGCAATTAAGCATATGAATCCATGTGGAGTTGGTACAGGAAAAACGATTTTTGAAGCCTATGCAAAGGCATTCGAAGCGGATCCAGTTTCCATTTTTGGTGGTATTGTTGCTCTAAACCGAGAAGTCGACAAAGCAACCGCTGAGAAATTACACGAAATCTTTTTAGAAATTATTATTGCTCCTTCTTTTAGTAAAGAGGCATTCGATATTTTAACTCAGAAAAAAAATATTCGCTTACTAACGGTTCCATTTGGCGAAGTAGATGAAAAGGAATTACGTTTTACCTCAATTGAAGGTGGCATGCTCGTTCAAGATTATGATCGCTATAATTTAGATCACGCTGAAGTCACAGTTCCTACAAAACGTAAACCAACTGAAGATGAATGGAAAGCATTGAAATTCGGTTGGAAAGTTGTAAAACATGTAAAATCTAACGCAATTGTTGTTAATGGAATAGATCAAACTTACGGTGTTGGTGCCGGTCAAACGAACCGGGTTGGTGCAGCAAATATAGCCTTAGAGCAAGCAGGAGATAAAGCGAAAGGTGCCGTTTTGGCATCAGATGCTTTCTTCCCATTTAATGATACAGTAGAAACTGCAGCAAAAGCAGGTATTACAGCGATTATCCAACCTGGTGGATCCATCCGTGATGAAGACTCAATTAAATTAGCGGATGAATACGGAATTGCCATGGTCTTTACAGGTATTCGTCATTTCAAACATTAATTTTTAGTCAAAATTGTTAGGTGTCAGTATTGACACCTAACATTCAAATGTCTGACTTTTTGCAATAAAAGATATCTTCACACGAACATAGGAAGGTGTACATGAGATGAAAGTTCTTGTTGTTGGCCGCGGTGGTCGTGAACATGCAATTTGTCAAAAAGTAAGTGAAAGTCCCCTTGTAGAAAAAGTTTTCGTTGCACCTGGAAATCCAGGAATGATCAATTGTGCAACACCAGTAGCCATTGATGAAAGCAATCATGAAGAATTAGTTCAATTTGCAAAAGATGAAAATATCGGTTTAACGATTATCGGGCCAGAAGCCCCACTCCTTGCTGGAGTTTCTGATCAATTTCGAGCTGCCGGATTAAACGTTTTTGGTCCAAGTCAGTTAGCAGCTGAGATTGAAGGTAGTAAGTCCTTTGCTAAAGATTTAATGAAAAAATATAAAATTCCAACAGCAAAATATGGAGTATTTACAGATTATGAATCAGCAAAAGCGTTTGTTCTCAAAAAGGGTGCACCTATTGTCCTTAAAGCCGACGGTTTAGCATCCGGTAAAGGTGTGATCGTAGCAACTACATTACAAAGTGCTTTATCAGCCCTAGAAGATTACTTTATTAATCATAAGTTTGGCAATGCTGCATCAAAAGTAGTTATCGAAGAATTTTTAGAGGGCGAAGAGTTTTCCCTAATGGCCCTTGTAAACGGAACTACTGTACTTCCTTTAGAAATTGCGCAAGATCATAAACGTGCCTTTGATGGTGATCAAGGACCAAACACCGGGGGGATGGGGGCTTATTCGCCTGTACCATTTATAAGTGATGATATCGTTCAAACAGCTATTAGAACAGTTTTACAACCGGTTACCGAGGCACTTAAACAGGAGGGTCGTTCATTCACAGGAATTCTATATGCTGGTTTAATTCAAACAAATGAAGGTCCAAAAGTAATTGAGTTTAATGCGCGTTTTGGTGATCCAGAAACACAAGTCGTCTTACCACGTATGAAATCTGATCTTGTAGAGGTTATTTTACGTTTATTGAATGGTGAAACACCTTCGATTGAATGGAGTAAAGAAGCTATGCTTGGCGTTGTTATTGCTGCTTCTGGTTATCCGGAAAATTATGAAAAAGGCTTTGCATTAACCGGTTTAGAAAATGTAACTGAACCTGTAAAGGTATTCCATGCTGGCACTAGCTTAAATGAAGAAGGAAAATATATCGCAAATGGTGGACGATTATTTCTAACTGCCGTTAAAGCACCTTCTTTAGAAGAAGCTCAAGAAAAAGTTTATGATGAATTAAAGAAATACAGTTGGAATAAAACTTTTTACAGAAAAGATATTGGCTATAAAGCGGTCAATCGTGTGTATAGTTAAGAAATAGCAAACTGCAAAGTAGTTGATAATGGCCGGGCAGTCTATGCTCGGTATTTCTTTTATGTTGATTCCATTTGCTACTATTATTGTTTAGACGAAAAATCACCCTCGTGAGTTCCCTGTTACAAGTGCCTTTACAAACAACATAAAAATAGTTGCACTTCAACCTTCTCCTGTATGCCCTTTTTTATAAATCTAAAAAACAGCCCAAGAGATGAACGGCAAAAAAAGAGAGTACGTAATCAAACTCATATTATTACATACTCTCTTAATTCAAATAAAATCAATTGTTTATCCCGACAAACATTTTTAACTTAATATATATGCACAAACGGTTCTTTCATATCAGGTTTTTTCAATATCATTGCTTCCTGTCCAGCTACTGATTTTACATTGATCTCAAGAATGACATAGTCAGGATAAGCTTCAACAGCTAAACCAGCTAAATATTGAGTAAAACCGATAACTTCCGTCTTACCATAAAATTGGAAATCAATATCGATGGATATTTTTTGTAATTCATTATTAATATACAATCCTCTACCAACAATCCCGTTATGATTTGGAAAATATGTACTAATATCTTCTTTAAAACGCGAAAACCGTTCCGCATCATCACGATATTGATCAGTCGCATGTTTTGATGGGAATAGAACATACTTCTCATTCACATTATTCCATTCCAATGAACGACTACCACTTTTGACTGTTGCATATGCAAAATAGTTTCCGGGGATGATCGAAGTTTTGGCTTGCTGTTTAAACAATCCGATCGTAATCGGTACTTCTTCTAAACCTTCAACTCCCCTTATAAGTTGTACAACTTCTTCAGCAATCCGTTTACCTTCTTTTTCGATTGTATTATTTGATATAGGTGTTTCGAAGCGATTTCCTTCAATATTAAAATAATAGACAGAATTTAATGCTAATCCGATTGAAATTCCTTCTAACTTAACTTTATCATCTTCCTGTACAAGATAATTTTGTTCTAAAATATGAGCTAGATATTTTGGTGCATTTTCCTTAGCCTCTTTTTTCTCATCGATACTCGCACCGTCATCTACATCAGGTTCAGTTGGATTTAAACTTCTTAACCATTCATTAATCGTTTCACTGTCTAAATACTGTCCTTCTTGGAAAATATATTGATCGGTACTGAAGTTCTTTTGTGAAATTCGTAATAATCCCTCTTCAAATTCATCACTATCAAACCTTGAATTCAAGTAACTTGCAGCTTGCCCCCTTGCACCTGAAGGTCTAAAAGGTGTTAACGTACGATAGTATTCTTCGGAAATTTGATATTTCGGAACGATCGCTTTTTCTTCGTTTTTATTATTGTTATTTTCTTCTTGAACAACCTCGTCTTGTGCATCTAAGTTTGGTAAACATCCTGATAAGGCAAATATAAGGAGTATACTTAACAATAAAAGTTTCTTTCTCACCCCTACACCTCCTTTTCTTTAATCATTTAGTACTTCAACTAACTGTTCTTCATTCCAAACTTCGATACCGAGATCTTGTGCTTTTTTCAGTTTCGAACCCGCATCTGTTCCAGCTATCACAACATCTGTATTCTTACTAACACTACCTGTAACTTTGGCACCTAATTGTTCAAGTTTTTCTTTAGCTTTACTTCTTGAGTATCTTTCTAGCTTCCCAGTTAATACAATTGTTTTACCCGCTACGGCAGACTCTATTTGTTCACTTCTAGATACTTTAGGTCCTTTATATGTGACATTAACCCCTAGGTTTTTTAATTCCGTAATCAATTCTTTGACTTCAGGTAATTGGAAGTAAGTCACAATGGAGTTTGCCATTTTCTCACCGATCTCATTAATGGATTGTAATTCTTCCTCAGTCGCTGCCATTAATCGATCAATATGTTCATAATGTTCAGCTAAAATTCGAGCAGCCTTCGCTCCGACATGTCGAATCCCTAAACCGAATAATAATCGTTCTAATGAATTATCTTTGGATGCTTCAATGGCGCTTAACAAATTGTTAACGGATTTATCACCCATTCTTTCTAATGCAATTAACTGGTCATATTTAAGTTTATAAAGATCGGCAACATTAGATACAAGATTCTTATCGAATAGTTGCGTAATCACTTTTTCGCCTAACCCGTCAATATTCATTGCATTTCTTGATACAAAGTGAATTAGACCTTCGCGTATTTGTGCAGGACATTTCGGATTTATACAACGTAGAGCAACTTCCTCATCTAAGCGCACTAATTCACTGCCACATTCTGGACATTGTTCTGGCATCGCAAAAGGCTGCTCCTCACCAGTCCGTTTTTCAGGTAAAGGACGAACAACTTCTGGAATAATATCTCCTGCTTTTTTAATAATGACAAAGTCACCCACACGAATATCTTTTTCTTTAATTAAATCCTCATTATGTAAGGAAGCACGTTGAACAGTCGTTCCTGCCACACGAACAGGCTCTAAAATTGCGGTCGGTGTCACCACACCTGTTCTTCCAACACTTAATTCAACATCAATAAGTTTTGTTTCAACTTCTTCTGCTGGGAATTTATATGCTATAGCCCAACGTGGAGACTTGACGGTATAACCTAATTTTTTCTGTTGATCAAATCGGTCAACTTTTATAACAATCCCATCAATTTCATATGGTAATTCTGGCCGTTTGCTTTCCCATTCCTCAACATATTTTAATACATCATCAAGCGTAGGACAGACTTTCCTTTCTTTATTTGTTTTTAAACCAATTTGATCAAGGTAATCCAGAAACTCACTATGTTTTTCAATGTGAGATACATGATTTTCACCTATCGAATATAAAAAGACATCTAAATTTCTTGATGCCGCTATTTTTGGATCTAGTTGACGAAGGGAACCTGCTGCTGCATTTCGTGGATTAGCAAATAACTCTTCACCTTTTGCCTCTCTTTGTCTATTCAATTCAACAAAGGACTTTTTCGGCATAAAACATTCGCCACGCACTTCAATCGTAACATTTTCCTTTAATTTTAATGGGATCGACTTAACCGTTCTTAAATTGACTGTAATATCTTCACCAACGGTACCGTCACCACGTGTTGCACCTTGAACAAATTTCCCATTTTCATAACGCAAAGAAATTGCTAGTCCATCAATTTTTAATTCACATACATATTCGTAGTCTTCTCCCAGTGCTTGTCTTACTCTTCTGTCAAAATCACGTAAATCCTGTTCGTTAAAAGCATTGCTAAGGCTAAGCATCGGAACACGATGTTCGACCTTTTTAAAACCTTCTAATACTGCACCACCGACCCGTTGTGTTGGTGAATCTGGTGTTATAAATTGTGGAAATTGATTTTCTAATGATATCAGCTCTCGTAATAATTGATCATATTCATGGTCTGATATCGTCGGTTTGTCTAACACATAATATTCATAACCATATTGTGTTAATACTTCTTGCAATTCTTTTATTCTTTTTTCTGCTTGTTTCATATCCATAAGAATCACCTATACGATTATTAAAGTTTTAGGCTATTTTCATTTTCTACGTAAAAATTGTGCTCAATCCAAAAATGATCGTCGTTTATTAAACATTTTAGTAATGAGCCGCAACGTGTACTATTACAAAGAATTATCCGAATCTTATTTTATTGTTTTTCAATCGGTGCAAATTTCGCTAGGAGGCGTTTAATTCCAACAGGACTTGGAAAGGCAATATCAAGTTCCATATTTTCACCTTCACCACGTACACTAACTACAGTACCAATCCCCCATTTTTTATGAACAGCTTTGTCGCCGGCTTTCCAATCCATACTTTCTCCACCTGTCGTCGTAAACACAGGTCGATTCATACTTGTTTGGACCGATCGTGTTTGTCTTGTTCCAGTTGAATTTATACGAAATGCCGATTTCCGTTCTTTTTTCAATTGTTCATTTTCATAATCGATTAATTCTTCTGGAATTTCGTCAATAAAACGGGATGGTGGATTCATATTTCTACGTCCAAATAAAGTCCGCATTTGTGCATTTGTGATATACAATTCTTCCTCAGCTCGCGTGATCCCCACATAGGCGAGGCGACGTTCTTCCTCCATTTCGGACTCTTCCATTAAGCTGCGAGAATGCGGAAAAACACCTTCTTCCAAACCGATTAAGAAAACGACTGGAAACTCCAATCCTTTCGCAGAATGTAGCGTCATTAGAACAACTGAATCGTTACTTGTGTCCTCTTTATCCATTTGATCAATATCAGCAATTAACGCTAAATCCGTTAGAAAGGCAACTAACGTTTTATCATCATTTTGCTCTTCAAAGTTTTTTGTAACGGTTAAAAATTCCTCAATATTCTCAAGTCGACTGGCCGCCTCTAGTGTTTTTTCTCCTTCTAACATTTCACGATAACCAGAACGTTTAATCACTTCTTCAGTTAACTCCGTTACAGATAAATAATCCTGCATTTGGTTTAAATCAGTAATTAATTGATAAAATTCTTCACAAGCTTTCAGAGCTTTTCCAGATAATCCTATTAAAACCGCGTCACCTATCGCTTCATACATCGACATATCATGTTGGGCGGCAAATTGAGCGATGCGTTCGACAGACGTAGCACCAATACCTCGTTTTGGCACATTTATAACTCGCGTTAAGCTAATATCATCATCTGGATTGGACACTAATCGTAAATAAGCAAGCAAATCTCTAATTTCTTTACGATCATAGAACTTTGTACCACCGACAATATTGTATGGAATATTTGATTTCACTAACACTTCTTCTAATGCACGAGATTGCGCATTTGTCCGATAAAGAATAGCAATATCACTATATTTTCTGTTTTTCTTTTTTACAAGATCTTGAATTTTCCCCGTTACAAACATCGCTTCATCTTGTTCGGTATCAGCACGATAGTAACAGATTTTATCCCCTGCATCATTTTCAGTCCATAATTTTTTCGGTTTTCGTTTCATATTGTTTGAGATAACGCCATTGGCTGCTTGTAAAATCGTTTTGGTTGAACGATAGTTTTGCTCAAGTAATATGACTTTGGCATCCGGATAATCTTTCTCGAAGGATAAAATATTCGAAATATCCGCACCACGCCATCCATAAATGGATTGGTCAGAATCACCAACAACACAAAGGTTTCTAAACTTTTCTGCCAATAATTTAACTAGTATATATTGCGCTTTATTTGTATCTTGATACTCATCAACATGAATATATTGAAATTTATTTTGATAATACTCAAGCACTTCCGGAACCCGTTCAAACAATTGAATTGTTTTCATTATAAGGTCATCAAAATCGAGGGAATGATTTTTTAATAGACGTTTTTCATATTCCTCATATACTTCACTAACAATTCTTTGAAAATAATCTCCAGCATATTTGGAAACATCACTCGCACTTTTAAGTTCATTTTTCGCATGACTGATTGAACCTAAAATACCACGAGGATCAAATTTTTTCGGATCAAGATTTTTATCTTTTAAGATTCCTTTTATAACCGACAACTGGTCGGATGAATCAAGAATGGTAAAGTTACGATTAATACCGATTCGGTCAATATCTCTCCGTAAGATCCTTACACACATCGAGTGAAAAGTTGAGATCCAAATATCTTCAGCAGCCCCACCTAAAATACCATTAATCCGTTCTTTCATTTCTCTTGCTGCTTTATTTGTAAATGTAATAGCTAATATATTGTACGGGTTAACAGCTTTTTCTACTAAAATATAGGCGATTCGATGAGTTAGAACTCTCGTTTTCCCACTACCTGCACCTGCCATAATTAATAGTGGTCCATCTGTTGTTTTAACCGCTAACTGCTGTTGATTATTTAATCCATTTAAAAGCCGATCCTTCAAGTATTGCACAATTTATCACCCTTTTATCAAGAACATTTGTTCCTGTTATTACATTCATTATACCGTTAATTTTCACTTTTCTATATTATTTTCAAGATTTTTTACTACTTTAACCGTCCGTAATGCTTCTTTTAAATTTTCATAAATAATATTTCCTACAACAATGCAATCCGCATACTGTTTCATTTCTTTTGCTTGTTCAAGCGTCTTTATTCCACCACCATAGAAAATCTGCGTTTCCTCTAGTACATTTTTCACATGTTTTACAACTTTTGGATCACCGTATGTACCGCTGTATTCAATATAAAAAACAGGTAGATGAAACATCTTCTCTGCCATTAGTGCATATGCTTCAATATCGTCTATTGTTAAATCACAATTAGCCTCAGTTAACTGGGCTACTTTACTATTTTCATTTAAAATACAATACCCTTCAACTACCATTTCTTTCCAGTCAATCATATGAACGAATTCCTTTATAGCCTCATGATGGTTCCCTAAAATCCACTCTCGTTTCGGACTATTTAGTACTGTCGGAATAAAGTACAAGTCAAATCCTGGAGTAATGGCCTCGATGTGTGATACTTCCAAGGCACAAGGTACTGTATAACGACGTACCCTTGACATTAAATTTAATACTTTTTCAAGTGTTACACCGTCTGTTCCACCGATGATAATGGCATCCGTACCTGATTCACAAATTTTTTCTAACGATGTATCATCTATTTCCTTATTCGGATCTAATTTAAAAACATGTTCCCATTCCCGAATATTTAGCATGAATCTTCCTCCAATATATATTCCATTTCTCAATTATACCATTCAATTATGACTAGTAAAAATAGGACTTACAACAAAATACATGTTTTTTATATTCCTTATAGCAACTCAAAAATTGAAAAAATCCCTTTATACAGTGTTTAACTGTAGAAGGGATTTTCACACTTTGTTTCCATTATACCAATCTTAAACATTCATTTCTTTCTCATTTGTCTCTGGCGGAGTTTGTTCTTCTAAACGTTCTAAGACCATTTTATAAGCATCATTGCCATAGTTTAAGCAACGTTTTACACGGGAAATGGTAGCTGTTGATGCACCAGTTTCTTTTTCAATCTCATGATATTTTCTTCCCTTTTGTAATAGTCTTGCCACTTCTAAACGTTGGGCTAACGACTGTATTTCATTTATTGTACATAAATCATCAAAGAATCGATAACACTCATCTAAATCATTCAAAGTTAAAATGGCTTCAAATAACTGGTCTAATTCTCTTCCTCTTAACTTTTCAATTTGCAAAGTGACTGCCTCCCATTGTTAATAATTAATCTTCAAATATCTACTTCAATGAATGTTATAAGTTTATTGTTAGAAGTTTACCATTTTATCAATATTTGGCACGATGTTAATCCATGTCTTTCCTGGAACGAGTCGGATTTCTACACCATTGAAATACGGGACAATTCTTCCGTCTACATTTTTCCATGAAACTTCCCGCATTTTTCCTTCTTGCAACAATAAAGCTTTACCTCCGGATGTAAGATCAATTTTCCTTCTACCCGAATCATCAATAACGAAATGATCCATTTGTACTATAAAGATATTATTTAATAATACGGGATCATTCGTATCATAATCTACAGTTTGCACATCACCTGAAAACCGCTTATATTTCTTTATAGATGAATCATATTCATAGCGAACTTCAAAATTTTGGTTTGAATAAGAAATCGTAATGTCCTTTTGTAGCTTTCCTTCTACCTGGTCATCTTCAGCTAAAAACTTATAACTTTTCGGAGCGCCCTCCATTGAATAACCGTTTTGTTTTGCACCTTTTCTAATATTTTCAAAGGAAATATAGGAATTGTGTGGAGCCTTTCTAAAGGTAACTCTATTAAACAGAGTACCATCATAATACAAACCATTTAAATGGTCAATATACCCTGATTGAATAATTTCTTGTGCTTCCGGACTCCAACCGTGAAAAATATATATAGCATTTAATCCCTTTGCTAATTCAATATAATAAGGACGAGCACTACGGACAGGGCCCACTTTTTTAGAGAATTCACTTTGAAAGACGGCTAATAATCTCGTAATTCCACCTTCTGCTAGTGCTTCAAAAACAAGATCGGCCTTATTTAAACCAGATTGGGGTCTAGCAGCCGGGTGATTATTAACCATGACACTAATAGCACGATTTGTTGGTTCGACTTCAATAGGCTCACCAGTTAAAGGATAGTGATATAAATATCCTGGTGATTTTTCACCCACTGTATCTTGTTCTATATTTTCAACAGGTTCAGGTTTTGGTTCAGCGTTTTTATTACAACTGACTAAAAGAAAAATAATCATAAACATCGTCATGACTTTCCAATACCGCTGTTTATACACAAGTAAACCTCATTTCATTGTTTGACTACCACATGCTCTTTACTATTTTAACGCATTATAGCAGGGAACAAAACTTTTTTTTGCATAACATCAAATAACCCTAACGGAGTTAATCGTATATACGGTAAATGTGTCGATGTCAAAAACAATAAAGTATATATTGGGTCATTAAACCGATAACCAAATTTGGTCATGATTTTTTTAAATTCTTTATCTTTCTCAATTAACGATTCAAAATCTAATTCACTTGAATGCCCACTAAATGTCAATGGTAATTCGTAAATAATATTACCATTTTTAGAAATAACAATACCGCCACCTATCTCCTTCATACGTTCGAAAGCTGTACACATATCTTTTTTATTTTTACCAATTAATAGTATATCACCTGTATTTGTAAATGTGGTAGCAAGGCCATCAAGATTTTTTGCGAACCCTTTCAAAACAGTGTTGATTCGAAGTTCCCCATTGCGTTGAATATACGTAAAGAAACACTCGTCAACATCATCATCCAGTTTATCCCGATATAAATCGGTCGTGATTGAATACGGTTTTGTAATAACAGAGCTATCTAAACTGATTCCAACTGGCATTGAATATTGTAGATCTTCATTATTTAAATTCCAATCAATGGTCAGTGGTTGAAACCCATATTGATCCATATTTATTTGGTATCGATTATCTAACTCTTTTCCATCTCTTTTCACCCATTTCCCCTTTGCTAAAACGGAAACCGGTGTTGGATTATCTTCTGATGTGATAAAATTAATATCTGCTACCCTTCCCGTCGCAATTTGACCATGTAAATGTTCAAGATTAAAATATTTTGCAGGATTTAATGTTGTCATTAAATATGCTTCAATAGCTGATATCCCATGCTCAATGCAAATTTTTATTAGATGATCCATAACCCCGTTTTCATAAAAAGATGGAGTTGATCCATCTGTTGTTAACATCAATTGACTGTAATTCGGAATATTTTCCTCTTTTAACTCTTCAAGTATTTGTGGTAAATCTGGACGTATTGATGAATGTCTTAATCCAACCATGTAGCCTTGTAATAATCTTCTCATAACTTCTTTACCATTAATAGACTCATGATCGCTATCTGCTCCAAGAAGCTTTAACTTTGCCAACGTTTTTTCCGATGCCCCTGGAAAATGTCCTTCCACTTTTTTATTCAATCTTTTCGCTTCTTGAATCCAGTAAAGTTTTAAATCATCACCCTCTAATAGCTTGGGCCAACCTGTTAATTCTCCGGCTTGTATGACTGATTCATGTTCAAGCCATTTCTTAACTGAAGCATTTGAGAAAACGACTTCCTCATCTATAATTTCTGTTTGACTATCTAATCTTCCCCACCAATACAATGTTGTTGGAAGCGATTTCAAATCATCAATAAAAGAAAACGCTTTCTTTTTATTGGTAAATAAACAGAGCTGTAAGTTATCATTGATTAAAACTGTTGTTCCAAATTTAGATGCATATTGTGCAAAACTTACTGGATTGTATAGTTGGAATGGATGGGCATGGGGTTCAATATACCCTGGTACGAGTAAACTATTTTTACAATCAACAACCTCACAAGTTTGGTCGACTTTGTCAGGCAGCTTTTCTCCAACATAGACTATCCGATCATTGTAAATCCAAATATTAGCCTGCAGCCATTTTTTAAAAATAGCATTTAAATATGTTGCGTTTTTTAATAAAATAGTAGGTGATCTTTTTCCATCCAGTACTTCTACTTGTTCCCTCAATTCTCGATTTCTCCAGCGATACTTCGACTCAACCATTCACCTTCACCTTTTTGTTCTTATTTTTTATCTATCTCAAAAGCTGAACGAATGTAGCAAATTGAACAAAGTTTCATAATTCGTATAAAGTATAACACACTTTATTTATTAAAGCACTAAAGAAGGTTTGACATTTCTGAAAACCGTCCACTACACTTCCATTTTTAATAGTTACTAGTTACATTCTAACAATGATAATCCTTTTTGAATAAAATATCTGGTGTTACAAAATACAATACATTTTATTTGTCGTTCATTAATTTACCTTCAAATACAATTTGCTGTCTTATCGGTTCATACGCAACCTTCCCATCCTCTTTTATCACTTCTTTAAAAATCGGCTTTTCATATTTCCCAACCGGAACATAGCCCTCTTGTTTCATACGATTTAAACATTCATCAATTGTTTCATTTTCTTGAAGCTCAAAACGAACTTTATTCTTCTTTTTACCCATTATGAATACCTCCAAGTTACTTGTTATTTATATTTTATCCCAAAAATATAGGAAAAAGGATCATTTATTCCGAATTATATCATCATATAAAAAGGCCGTCCCAAAAAGACAGCCTTAACGTCTATACGATCGTTTCAAATATGAAGTATAAGATGAATAATATACCGAGTACATACATAACCGGATGGATTTCTTTTGCACGACCTTTAACTAACATGGTAATCGGATAGAAAACAAACCCTACGGCAATCCCTGTTGCAATACTACCAGTAAGTGGCATCATTAAGAACGTAAAGAAAGCAGGTACAGCAGTTTCAAAGTTCTCCCATTCTATTCCTTTCAATTGAACAGCCATCAAGATACCAACAATAATTAATGCAGGTGATGTTACTGCACTTGTTACAATACTTAAAACAGGTGAGAAGAATAATGCGATAAAAAACAAGATAGAAACAACCACTGCTGTAAAACCAGATTTACCACCAGCACCAACTCCGGCTGTAGATTCAACATAAGATGTTGTACTAGATGTCCCTAAGATCGCACCAATGACAGTTCCTGAAGAATCTGAAGCTAGAGCTCTTCCTGCCCTTGGTAGTTTTCCATTTTCCATAATTTTTGCTTCACTTGCAACCGCTACTAATGTTCCTGCTGTATCAAAGAAGTCAATAAACATGAAAGTTAAAATAACGATTAAAACGTCTAATGTGAAAATATTCCCTAAGTTCACAATCGCTTGACCAAATGTTGGTTCTATACTTGGCGGTGCTGAAACAATTGAATCAGGAAATGGAACTAACCCAAAGATCATTCCAACTATAGCAGTAATAACCATCCCGTAGAAGATTCCAGCTTTCACACCACGAACTAGAAATAAAATGGTTACGACTAATCCAAAGATCGCTAACAAGGTTTGTGAATTTGATAAATCACCAAGTAAAGCTTCACCAGTTACGATTCCAGCATTTTTTAAACCAATAAATGCAATGAATAAACCAATCCCCGCTCCCACGGCAAGTTTTAAATTTTCAGGAATTGCATTAATTACAATTTCTCGAATACCAGTTAATGTAAGAATAACTAAAATAACACCAGAAACGAGAACACCAGATAATGCTGTTTCCCAAGGTATTCCCATACCTAAAACCGCCGTGAATGTAAATGCCGTGTTAAGACCCATACCTGGTGCTAGAGCGACAGGGTACTTGGCCACAATTCCCATTACTAATGTACCTAAAGCTGCCGCAAGACATGTAGCGGTAAAAATAGCCCCCCAATCCATACCTGTTTCTGATAAGATCATTGGGTTAACAGCTAATATATAAGCCATTGATAAGAACGTGGTTAAACCTGCAATAATCTCAGTTCTATAATCTGTTCCAAGTTTATCAAACTCAAAGTACTTTTTCATGAAAGTTCCCCTTACCTTTCTATAATGTGTTTACATTACATTCGAAGCATTCCAAGAATGGAAAAATACTTCTAAAAAAAGAAAAAAGCTCATGTTTCCACAGAGCTTTACGAAAGGTATAGGTTTATAAGAAAATAAAAAAATCCTTACAATCCAAGTACCTCTCGTAGTCAAGCTATTTACGGTAGCTCGGTAGAAACTCACAGGCCATATCCCTGTAATTATACGAGAAAAAAATATTTAATTATTACAAATACATAGTATCAATAAAAAACAAAAACGTCAATACAAAATACGAATATTTTTTTTAAAAAAATAAATCTTGTTCGTGTTTAATGTTAAAATCCCTTGAATTTTTTGTTTATTTATCTATAATATCCGTAAAATGCCTGTTTCAAGCGTTTGACACTGAAACAGGCAATCTTTGAACAGATTCTATTATTCCCATTCAATTGTTGCAGGTGGTTTACTTGTAATATCGTAAACGACCCGATTCACATGGGGAACTTCATTCACAATTCTACTGGAAATTTTCTCTAAAACATCCCATGGGATCTTTGCCCAATCGGCAGTCATTCCATCAATAGATTGAACGGCACGAATGCCAACTGTATAATCATATGTCCGGGCATCACCCATTACACCTACACTACGTATATTTGTAAGCACAGTAAAGTACTGCCAAATTTCACGGTCTAAACCAGCATTTTTAATTTCTTCCCGTAAAATATAATCTGATTCCCGAACAATTTCAAGTTTTTCCTCTGTAACATCACCTATAATCCGAATACCAAGACCTGGACCTGGGAATGGTTGTCGCCAAACAATTTCATCCGGAATTCCAAGAGCAGATCCAAGTTCACGAACTTCATCTTTAAATAAAGTTTTTAACGGTTCAATCAGCTCAAATTCCATATCTTCAGGTAGTCCACCGACATTATGATGTGATTTAATTGTTTGTGCCGTTGCCGTTCCACTTTCAATGATGTCCGTGTAAAGCGTTCCTTGAGCAAGAAATTCAATGCCTGCTAATTTTGCTGACTCATCATTAAAAACATAAATAAATTCATTACCGATGATTTTACGTTTCTGTTCTGGATCTGTAACACCTGCTAATTTATCTAAGAAACGTTTTTTCGCATCAATTTTAATTACATTCATTTGGAATTTTTCAGCGAAAGTCTCCATTACACTTTCTGCTTCACCTTTTCGTAGCAAACCATGGTCAACAAACATACATGTTAATTGGTCACCAATGGCTTTATGAATGAGAACAGCCACAACAGAAGAGTCTACTCCACCACTTAACGCACATAAAACTTTTTTATCTCCAACTGTTTTTCTGATTTGTTCAATTTGTACATCAATAAAATGCTCCATTGTCCAATTTGCTTCACAACCACAAACATTAAACACAAAATTTTTCAATATATCATTTCCATAGACAGAATGGCGAACTTCTGGATGAAATTGAACACCATATAAATTTTCAACTTCATTACTCATTGCCGTTATTGGGCACGATGGACTTTTTGCATCAATACTAAAACCTTCTGGAACTTCTGTCACAAGGTCACCGTGACTCATCCAGACAACTTGTTGTTCCGGTAAATTGCGGAACAATGTTGCATTCGTTCCTACATTGATTTCCGCTTTGCCATATTCACGATGTTTCGCTTGTTCTACTTTTCCTCCAAAATGTTTAGCCAAAAGTTGCATTCCATAACAAATACCAAAAATTGGTATACCTAATTCAAAGATTTTTTCATCGCATGTAAATGCATTTTCATCATAAACACTGTTTGGTCCGCCAGAAAAAATAATCCCTTTAACATTCATTTTTTTTATTTCTTCTGCGGAAATTGTATGAGGATGTAACTCACTATATACACCGAACTCACGAATCCGTCGAGTAATTAATTGATTGAACTGACTTCCAAAATCCAAAACTATAATCATTTCTTGGTTCTTTGATTGTTGTGTCAAACTATTCACCTCTTTATATTATTCCATTCAAAAAAATGAAACTTTTATATGTATATCTTTACCTAATATAAAGCATTTGTACAATAATGTTTTAATAAATAATAAAAAAACTAGAATACTACCATAAAGGCAGCGTTCTAGTTTTACACATGTCAACAAGATAACTATTAAAACATTACATAATCGTTCGTACTGTGTAAAGTAGAAAACCGCCTTCATAGTCAGGCTATTTACGGTAGCCTGGTAGAAACTCTCGAACCATATTATCGAGGATATATGAAGGAAATTATTTTTTATTGTAAAATGAATCTTTCAGTTGGTCAAGTCTGTTTTTCATTAAACTTTACACTAATTTTTTCCAACTATATGACGGAGATTCATTTTAGTAAAAAACTGTTCACAATAATTCAGTGATGTATCCATATTCAATGTCTGTTGATACATTTTGAAATAATGTTAAAGCAAGTTCATTAATTGTAAATAAGTCTCTTGTAAAAGAATCCACATCTTTCATAACTCTGAATTGAATGTGGAGCATATGCACTCTTCAATTTTTTGTCTAATAGTAGCATCATTTATTCGACTTGGTAAATTTTCTGAAGTACTTTTGTCCATAAAGCCTTCTCTCGAAGACAATTCTCTTCTGAATCTTCCTTCTTTTGTCCGCGAGCATATATAAGAATAGAATTCTCATTTAAATTATTAAAACCTGAATTTGAAACTATATAATCGATTATCAAAATAACAAATTTAAGTTTTTCCGCACAAAAAAAAGCCCTCCCACATGATTCACACCATATAAGAGGACTAACATCGTAAATGACAGACTATGCATTCGGATGAACCATTTCTTCCGGTCTTACATATTGATCGAACTCTTCACTTGTTAACAAGCCAAGTTCAAGAGCAGCTTCTTTCAATGTTGTTCCTTCTTTATGAGCCTTCTTTGCAATTTTTGCAGCATTTTCATAACCGATATGAGGATTTAATGCTGTAACAAGCATTAAAGAATCTTTTAAAAATTTTTCAATTTTTTCACGATTTGGTTCGATACCAACTGCACAATTATCATTGAAGGAACGAATTCCATCAGCAAGTAATCTTGCGCTTTGCAAGAAGTTATAAAGAATAACTGGTTTAAAGACGTTTAGTTCAAAATTACCTTGGCTCGCAGCAAATCCTATTGTTGCATCATTACCCATCACTTGAACAGCTATCATGGTTAATGCTTCACTTTGTGTAGGGTTTACCTTACCTGGCATAATGGAAGATCCTGGCTCATTTTCAGGAATGGTAATCTCACCAATTCCACTACGTGGGCCAGACGCTAACCAACGAACGTCATTAGCAATCTTCATGACATCTGCTGCTAATGCCTTCAATGCACCATGAGCATAAACTACTTCGTCGTGGCTTGTTAATGCATGGAATTTATTTTCTGAAGAATAGAAGTCAATACCTGTAAGCTGTTTAATTTCTTCGGATACCATCGCGCCAAACTCAGGGTGAGTGTTGATTCCAGTACCTACAGCTGTACCCCCAATAGCTAATGCTTTCATTTTATCTGTACTTTCTTTAATGAATTCAATATCACGATCAAGCATATGTACCCAACCACTAATTTCTTGGCCAAGTGTTAGTGGTGTTGCATCCTGTAAGTGTGTTCTACCAATTTTAACAATATCTTTAAATTCTTCAGCTTTTCTTTCTAATGTTCCTTTAAATCTTAGAACTTCTGGTAGCAAAGTATTTTCAACATAGCTTGTTGTAGCTACATGCATGGCGGTTGGGAATGTATCGTTAGAACTCTGACCCATGTTCACATCATCGTTTGGGTGTAATTTCTGGTCAGAACCCCATTCCTTTAAAAGTTGATTTCCACGGTTAGCAATCACTTCATTTAAGTTCATGTTGGATTGTGTACCGCTTCCTGTTTGCCAAATTTTTAATGGAAACTCACCACTATGTTTTCCTTCAATAATTTCATCAGCTACCGTTACAATGGCCTTTGCTTTATCATCATGCAATTTACCTAACTTATTATTAACAATCGCACAGCTTCTTTTTAATATTGCAAATGCTTTAATTAACTCTTCTGGCATTGTTTCAGTGCTAATCGCAAAATTTTGCAAACTACGCTGCGTTTGTGCACCCCAATATTTGTTTGCCGGAACTTTAACTTCACCCATAGTATCACGTTCGATACGATATTCCATGAATAATCCCCCTCCTGTTATTTTTCCAGAAAAGCGTTTTCAACAATTCTATTATAGTAAATTCAGTTTAATTAATCTATTAATTTAGAATAAAATAAGCGTTTTTACACGTGAACACGATAAATCTTAGCAATTTGAAAGATATTACTCTAAGTAATAGACTCATTAGAGCGTAAAAAATTATTTATACCGTTAATGCATAAAAAAGACTACTTCCTATATACAGTTTTGTTACAAGGAAGTAGTCTTTCCATTTATTTAGAACATCTTGATGAATAGTTTTAGTATTTTAGTATAAGTCCGAATTTAGGTTTATAAAAATTCGTACCTTAAAACTATTCTCTCATGATCACGCTTTGCCTGAAGAACCGAATTCACGCATTTTTGTAATCACAGTTTCTTTAATGGCTTCACGTCCTGGGCCGATAATTTTACGTGGGTCGTATACTTTACTATCATTAGCTAATACTTCACGAACTTTTTTCGTAAACGCAATTTGA
>NZ_JAOUSE010000015.1:0-54359 GCF_025660415.1 Pallidibacillus thermolactis | reverse complement strand
GTCCTTTCTGTTGAATGTTGTCTCTACATTTCATTCTACAAAAAAGGACGATTTTTTTGTACCATTAAATAGCAAAAGGGCTAGACCGAAGGTCAATTAAAAATTGACTTTTCGGACAGCCCCCTGTTAATGGTGTTGATTATGTTCGTTATTGTGCAAATTTTTTGGTACTTCGTCTTCTGTTCTTGGTTCAACGATAACAAATTGTCCCATCATTCCTTCATCTTCATGAAGTAAAAGATGACAATGATACATGAGCGGGAAGGATGGGTTTGTGTTTTCTCCAAATTGAACAGCGATGCGAACAGTGGAACCGCTTGGAATAAATACAGTGTCTTTTCGTCCTCTTTCATAAATAGGTGGCAATTCGCCGTTTATATCAAGGATACGAAAAGCTGCATCATGGATGTGAAAATTATGGTCCCAACCGCGATTTGTAATTTCCCAAATTTCTGTTGTATTTGCATGGACAACTTCATCGATCCGATTCATATCCATTGCTTTACCGTTAATTTTGGAATCCATTGTAAGCTCAAATGTACGAACTTTTGCGTTGGTTGGTACCTCGCTCTTTTGTTCTTTAGTCAATATTTTAGGGATCTCTTTAGTTTCCTTTAAATTATCCGAAGCGACTATTTTTAATAATTCGAATTCATTTTGGTCAATTCCATTTTCTCCTTTGAAACTGCGGAAAATCGTTTCATCACCGGGTTCAAAACTGACAACGATTTCTCCTCGTTCACCAGGGCTTAACATCATTTGGTCCAACTCAATCGGGCTTTCCAATAATCCAGCATCGTTTGCCACTAATTGAAAGGTTCTGCCGTCATCAAATCCAAAGTGATAGGCTCGAGCATTGGAACCATTCAATAAGCGAAATCGTATTTGGCTTTCTTTCACTTCAAGGTATGGATCATATGTGCCATTTACTAAAATCGTGTTTCCCATTAAACCAAAGGGTTCGATGTCCGTTTTTTCGATTAAATTGCCGTCTTCTGAAAATAATTTGTCTTGGTTGATGAGGGGAATATCGTTGACCCCATAGTTCGACGGTAAAGTTTTTGACTCTTCATCATCAATGATAAACATCCCAGCTAGTCCCCGATATACATGTAACGCTGTTTTGCCATGAAGATGAGGATGGTACCATGTTGTTGGTCCAGTACGGTTCCCAAGTGCTGCCGGCTTCAATCATTTGGTGTGGTCCACCATCCATCTCTGCAGGAAGATGAATACCATGCCTATGTAATGTAGAGGGTTCTCCTATATTGTTTGTGACGTCGAATGTAACTTGATCACCACGTTCTACACGTATCGTAGGTCCTAAATAGGAACCGTTAATTCCCCAAGTTTTTGTTTGTTTTCCTTTAAAAAATTCCGTCGTTCCTTCTTGCATTGTGAGTGCAAAATGTTTAACACCGTTTTCATCAATTGTTGGTTCAAGGATTTCCGGAATATTTAATGGATTAGTAAATGGCTGTTTTCCGATATTAGAAGTGTAATCTGTATTACACCCTGTAAGCCCCATAATTGTAACAGTGGAAAGTAGGATAAAACATTTTAAAGATTTCATTTTCTTTCTCCTTCCGTTGTTTTTATAAATTTATCCTACTTCCAAGTTCTAAAGATCTTCTTTCTAGATTCTTAAATTTTTCTTAAACGTATTTCGCTCTTTTGATTAATAAGTATTGTTGGAATGAAATACATATACTATTCGCTAAAGGAAGTATGATTTCTTGTGAAGAGTAAAAGATAATTGACATAAATACTATACGGGGGTATAGTAAAGATATAAAGAAAAGGGATGTGAATGACATGGGAGAAAAATTTTTACATGATCACCCAAGTAAACCAAGATCTGAAGAGGAGATTAAAAAAATTGTCAATCGCTTGAAACGCATTGAAGGTCAAATTCGTGGAATACAAAAAATGGTAGAAGAAGATCGATACTGTATGGAGATATTAGTGCAAATGAGTGCTGTCCAATCTGCATTAAAGTCTGTCGGTTTTTCAATAACGGAACGACATATTCAACATTGTGTCAGTGATGCTATTCAAAAAGGAGAAGGTCAAGAGACGATAGAGGAATTATTGCGTGTCATGAAGCAGTTTGGCAAATAAGGAGGGAGTAAGTTGAGTGAAAAAAAACATATTACACTTGGTGTTACAGGTATGTCTTGTGCCTCCTGTTCTAGCCGTATTGAAAAAGTTTTAAATCAAATGGATGGTGTCGAAGCGCAAGTTAATTTAACTACAGAAAAAGCAACAGTTGCCTACGATCCGGAGAAAATTTCCGTCGAAGATATTACAAAAAAAATTGAAAACATCGGTTACGGTGTATTAACGGAAAAAGTAGAACTCGATGTGTTTGGTATGACTTGTGTTGCTTGCTCCAACCGAATTGAAAAGGTATTAAATAAGCAAGAAGGGATTGAACTTGCCACCGTCAATCTAACAACGGAAAGTGCGGCGATTGAATATAATCCGGGTATGGTTGATGTTCAAGCGATTATTGAACGAATTCGAAACCTTGGCTACGATGCGAAGCCAAAAGCGGATGCAGAAGAAAAGCAGACACATAAAGAAAAGCAATTAAAAACAATGAAAACAAAGCTAATCATTTCAGCACTACTATCTGTTCCTTTACTTATTACAATGCTTGACCATTTGTTCGGTATGAATTTACCGGAGATTGTGATGAACCCATGGTTTCAATTTATCCTTGCAACACCGGTTCAATTTATTATCGGTTGGCAATTTTATATAGGAGCTTATAAAAATCTCCGTAATGGCGGAGCAAACATGGATGTCTTAGTCTCCCTAGGTACAAGCGCCGCATATTTTTATAGTTTGTACGAAACATTTAAAACAGTATTCATTCCGGAATACGAACCACATTTATATTTTGAAACGAGTGCAATATTAATCACTTTAATTTTATTTGGGAAATATTTAGAGTCTATGGCCAAAAGTCAAACGACAAATGCCATTTCTGAATTGCTTAATTTACAAGCAAAAGAAGCTCGTGTCGTACGTGACGGTAAAGAAGTGATGATACCGTTAGAGGATGTTGTTGTGGGAGACCGTCTAATCATTAAACCAGGTGAAAAAATACCTGTGGATGGTATTGTTATACACGGAAGAACTTCTGTGGATGAATCCATGCTAACAGGAGAATCAATACCGGTTGAAAAAAATCCGGGTGAGAATGTTATCGGTGCGACATTGAATAAAAATGGATCGATTGAAATCGAAGCAACAAAAGTAGGAAAAGACACTGCCCTTGCATCAATTATTAAGGTTGTAGAGGAAGCTCAAGGTTCAAAAGCACCAATACAAAGACTTGCCGATGTCATTTCTGGTTACTTTGTTCCGATTGTCGTCGGTATTGCAATTTTAACCTTTATTTGTTGGATATCATTTGTTCAACCTGGCCAATTTGAACCAGCTCTTGTAGCGGCGATAGCTGTTCTTGTTATTGCTTGTCCTTGTGCATTAGGGCTAGCAACACCGACCTCCATTATGGTTGGAACTGGTCGCGCAGCTGAGACGGGAATTCTTTTTAAAGGTGGCGAACATTTAGAAAGAACCTATCAAATTGATACTCTTGTGCTTGATAAAACTGGAACAATCACAAAAGGGAAACCCGAAGTAACAGACTATTTAGGTGACGAAGAAACATTGCAACTGTTAGCAAGTGCCGAAAAAGGATCTGAACACCCACTTGCTGGAGCAATTGTTGCTTTTGCAAAAGAAAGAGAAATTGATTTCCTGGATGTGGATGAATTTAATGCAATCCCTGGGCAAGGGATATCGGCAAAAATTGCGGGAAACCACATTTTAGTTGGTAATCGAAAATTGATGAGAGGTCATCAAGTTCAGATAGACGGATACGAAGAAACATTAAATGAATTTGAAATGAATGGAAAAACAGCGATGTTGATTGCAATAAACGGAAATTATCGCGGTATGATTGCGGTTGCCGATACAATTAAAGACTCGGCAAAAGAAGCCATTGAACAATTAAATGAAATGGGTATAGAAGTTGTCATGTTAACAGGTGATAACGAAAGGACAGCTCAAGCGATCGCAAAACAAGTAGGGATTCATCATGTTGTTGCACAAGTGTTACCAGATGAAAAAGCTGAAAAAATTAAAGAATTACAAGCTCTTGGAAAGAAAGTTGCTATGGTTGGTGATGGCATAAATGATGCACCGGCTTTAGTTATTGCAGATATCGGTATCGCCATCGGTACAGGGACGGAGGTGGCTATAGAAGCTGCTGATGTTACCATCTTAGGTGGTGAGCTTCTACTTATACCGAAAGCAATAAACATTAGTCATGCTACGATTCGAAATATTAAGCAAAACCTTTTTTGGGCTTTTGCTTACAACACAGCGGGAATTCCGATTGCAGCAGCCGGATTTCTTGCACCATGGCTTGCTGGAGCTGCCATGGCATTAAGTTCTGTCAGTGTTGTGACAAATGCACTTCGTTTAAAACGAGTGCAATTATAGCTATTTTAAAGGAGGTGAAAACATGACAACAAAAACATTGGATGTAAAAGGGATGAGTTGCGGACATTGTAAAATGACTGTTGAAGGCGCATTGAAAAAATTGGATGGAGTATCTGCAGCTCAAGTCAATCTAGAGGAAGGGAAAGTAGATGTAACTTTTGATGAATCCAAAGTTACCGTTGATAAAATGAAAGAAGTAATTGAAGATCAAGGCTATGATGTTGAAGTCTAATCATTAACAAAGTATGAATATAGAAAGCTGATTTTCTAATTTGAAAATCAGCTTTTTTAATGCTCTATAGATGAAAGTCATAAGCGATAAGGATAGATTTGTCATGGAGTTAAATATAGGATATATCAATACATATGATAGTTCATTAATAAACTCTGAACCAGTGCCTGTTCCACATGCCCTTGACTTCGAAATCTTTTGTTTTAGAGATTTTTTAAAAGCTGTGGGTAAAACTTGAAATAAATTGAATGGCTATAGTGGAATTTTTTGGTTGATATTGATTAATAGTGATTGAAATTGAATGTTTTTGGTTGACTTTTAATGTGTACGCATGTAAAATTCAAATTGAAAGTAATATTGAAAACGTTTTATAAGAGGTGGTTATTTGTTAGAACCAGAACGTCATCAGATCATCCTTGATCTATTAAAGAAGCAAAATACCGTTAAACTTCAGGAGCTTGTTGAATTAACAAATAGTTCCGAATCGACCATTAGGCGCGATTTGAGTCAATTAGAAAAACAAAAGTTATTAAAACGGGTCCATGGTGGTGCTGCAAGATTACAAAACATGCTTCAAGAACCAACGATGGTAGAAAAATCATCCAAAAACGTTCAAGAAAAAAGACTGATTGCCAAATATGCAGCAAGTTTAATTGAAGAAGGGGACTCAGTTTATATAGATGCTGGTACAACACCATTTGAAATGATTCCATTTCTACCAAGCGATATCGTTGTTGTGACTAATGGATTAATGCATGTCGAAGCCCTTTTAAATAGAAACATAAAAACATTTTTACTCGGGGGCTATGTAAAACCTACGACAAAAGCTTTAGTCGGTCGAAGTGCTATTGAAAGTTTAAAAAATTTCCGTTTTGATAAGTGCTTCATGGGGGTCAATGGTATACATCCAGATTATGGTTTTACTACGCCAGATCCGGAGGAAGCCACCGTTAAACAACTAGCTATTACGCTCACTCGCGATGCATATGTAGTTGCAGATGAATCAAAGTTTTCAGAAGTGACCTTTGCTAGAATAGCTGATTTGAAGGATGCGATGATAATAACAAATGCCATTGATAAAGAGATTCAATCACAATATGAACGTGAAACGACAATAAAGGTGGTCAGCGCATGATATATACAGTTACGTTAAATCCATCTCTCGATTACATTGTTGAATTAGATCAAGTTTCCATTGGTGAATTAAATCGGACAACGAATGAATCGAAATTTCCAGGTGGAAAAGGAATAAATGTATCACAAGTATTAAATAATTTAGATGTCAATAGTACTGCTTTAGGGTTTGTTGGTGGTTTTACAGGAAAATATATAGAGGAATTTTTACAATCTTTGGCGATAAATACTGATTTTATCAAAGTAAGTGATGACACTAGAATTAATATCAAAATTAAATCTGAAGTGGAAACGGAAATTAATGCCAAAGGTCCAAAGATAACGAAGGATAACTTTATAGCATTAAAGGAACAAGTTAAGTCGCTAACAAATGAAGATGTACTCGTTTTAGCTGGAAGTATCCCATCTGGCATGCCGAAAACGACATATGAAGAGTTAGGTGAAATTTGTCATCAAAATGGAACAAGTTTTATTGTTGATGCGGAAGGAGAATTATTATGGAATGTCCTGCCTTACAAACCGTTTCTTATTAAACCAAATCAACATGAACTTGGTGAACTTTTTAAAACCGTTATATCATCTCCGAAAGAAGCGATTCCGTATGCGCAAGAGTTATTAAAAAGAGGAGCGCAAAATGTTATTGTGTCCCTTGGTGCAAATGGCGCCGTTTTCGTAAATAGTGAAATAATCTTATATTCCCCTGGATTAAATGGTGACGTGAAAAGTACTGTAGGTTCAGGAGATTCTATGGTTGCAGGATTTATTGCTGCATATCAAAAAACAAAATCCTTTGAAGAGTCATTTCGTTACAGTGTCGCTGCTGGTAGCGCAACTGCATTTTCACTGGGCTTATGCACAAAGGATAAAGTAGAAAACTTGGTTCAACAAGTGAAGATTGAGTGCTTATAGAAGGGAGCTGAGGAATATGAGAATTACAGATTTATTAACAAAAGACACAATAAACTTATCGCTTGAAAGTACATCAAAAGCAAATGTTATCCATGAGCTTGTCGAAGTATTAGACCGTGCCGGAAAACTAACAAATTCTGACGAGTTTAAAAAAGCTATTTTAGCACGGGAAGCACAAAGCACGACAGGAATAGGTGAAGGAATAGCGATTCCTCATGCAAAAACAAATGCGGTAAAGGAGTCCGCAATCGCTTTTGGCAGATCAAATGCTGGCATTAATTATGAATCTTTAGATGGGCAACCGGCACACTTATTCTTTATGATTGCAGCAAAAGAAGATGCCAACAATACCCATTTACAAGTATTATCACGTTTATCTACCATTCTTATGAATAAAGAAATACGTAATCAGTTGTTGACTGCGGATTCAGTAGATGAAGTACTTGAGATTATTAATCAAAATGATGTTGAGAACGATAACGAATCAGACGAAGAAAGTGTTCCTCAGCAAGGCGCTGAAGATAAAAAATTTATTGTCGCTGTTACGGCTTGTCCAACAGGAATTGCTCATACGTATATGGCAGCCGATTCATTGAAGGCAAAAGCGGAAGAACTTGGTGTTGAAATTAAAGTTGAAACGAACGGAGCCAGTGGTGTTAAAAATAGACTTACATCTGAGGATATCGAACGTGCAGTAGCCGTTATTGTGGCTGCTGATAAACAAGTAGAAATGAACCGCTTTAATGGAAAGCATGTCATTGAAACGGCTGTCGCTGATGGAATTCGTATTCCAGAAAAACTAATTGAAAAGGCAGTTAAGCAGGATGCTCCGATCTATCATGCTGATAAAAATGAAACAAAAGAAAGTGAAGAAACAGAGCAAAGAGGCATAGGTGCTACAATTTACAAACATCTCATGAACGGTGTTTCCAATATGCTCCCATTTGTTGTCGGTGGTGGTATACTAATAGCCCTTGGTTTCTTATTTGGGGTAAATTCCGCTGACCCAAACGATCCTTCTTACAATGAATTTGCAGCGGCATTAAACACAATTGGTGATCAGGCTGCCTTTGGATTAATGATAGCCGTTTTAGCTGGATTCATCGCTTCGAGTATTGCTGACAGACCAGGATTTGCACCAGGTATGGTAGGGGGGATGTTAGCAACCATTGGTGAAGCAGGATTTTTAGGAGGATTAGTGGCAGGTTTCTTAGCTGGTTATCTGATGATTGGGTTGAAAAAAATACTAAGCAAGTTGCCAGCATCCATCGAAGGAATAAAGACCATTTTGCTTTATCCATTACTAGGTATTGGTTTGACCGGGTTAATTATGGTCTTTGTTGTGAATACTCCCGTTGGATTACTTAATAAAGCGATTACCGAATGGTTAACCGGTCTTGGTACAGGAAATGCAGTGTTGCTTGGTATTGTTTTAGGATTAATGATGGCTGTTGACATGGGTGGTCCAGTAAATAAAGCTGCATACGTTTTTGGTACGGGTTTAATTGCCAGTGGTGTTTATGCACCGATGGCCGCCATCATGGCTGCAGGAATGGTACCTCCTTTAGCCGTTGCGATTGCGACTACATTTTATAAAAATAAATTCTCACCGCAGGAACGAGATGCAGGTAAGGTCAACTATATTATGGGCTTATCTTTCATTACTGAAGGTGCAATACCTTTTGCAGCGGCAGATCCATTACGTGTCATTCCAACCTTAATGCTAGGTTCAGCGATTGCAGGTGGCTTGTCCATGTTCTTTGACATCGGTTTACGTGCTCCACATGGTGGAATTTTTGTATTCCCGCTAGTTGATGGAAATGTATTATTTTACTTGCTTTCAGTCATTATCGGAGCTGTTGTTTCTGGTTTGCTACTAGGAATTATGAAAAAACCAATTCAGTAGTTTTTATATCATTGATATAATAATCAATTACTTATCATTCATATACAAATGGAGGAGAAACAAATGAAAGAAAAAACATTTACAATTACAGCTGAAGCAGGGTTACATGCACGCCCTTCAACTTTACTTGTCCAAGCAGTTTCACCATTTACATCTGAAGTTTTTATTGAATATCAAGAAAAGAAAGTTAATCTTAAATCGATTATGGGGCTAATGTCTCTTGGCGTTCCAAAAGGTGCTACCATTAAAATTGAGGCAAGTGGAGAAGATGAGTCAGAAGTTATGGCTGCTGTTGAAAAAGTAATGCTTGAACAAGGCCTCGTGAAAAAATAAAATTAAAATGCAAATTAGACCTGAAAATCAAGGACGACGGTTCTTCTGATTTTCAGGTCTTTTATTAAGGAAAAAATCATATGTGACCGATGCAAGCATAACGTTAAAACTGATGATCATCTGCTAATCCATTTTATTGGATAAAATAAAACTGTCATTTCACTTTTTAAAAGAAATATGACATTTCAATAAATATAATCTATAATTACATTTGTTGTCCACTTTACAAGGGAGTAGTATGAAATGATTACAATACATAACGTAAGTAAAACGTACATTCAAAATAATAAGACGTTCAAAGCTTTAGATCATATTTCCTTATCCATTAATCGTGGAGACATTTATGGAATTATTGGCCGTAGCGGTGCTGGTAAATCTACATTACTTAGGTTAATCAATCTTCTAGAGGTTCCGACAAGTGGATCTGTCATTGTTAATGGTCAAGACTTGACAAAACTGAAAGGAAAGCAATTACGTATTGCTCGTCAGTCAATTGGAATGATTTTCCAGCAATTTAATCTAGTGTTGAATAAAACAATTCTAGACAACGTTTTAATTGCATTGGAATTAGCAAAGTATCCAAAAAGTGAGAGATATAATCGAGCAATGGAAGTATTGAATTTTGTCGGCTTGAAGGAGTATGTATACAAGTATCCTAGCCAATTGAGCGGGGGACAGAAACAACGGGTAGGTATTGCAAGGGCACTAGCTAATAAGCCGAAAATTTTATTATGTGATGAACCAACATCGGCCCTTGATCCCAATACGACGGCAGAAATACTTAAAGTACTTCAGTCAATTAATAAAAATTTAGGGGTTACAATTGTCATTGTTAGTCACGAAATGGACGTAATAAAAAGTATATGTAATCGGGTAACGATCTTAGATAATGGAAAAGTATATGAAACGGTTGAAATAGAACCAAAAGGTATCCGTGAACACAGTCACAATCCGGATTGGTTTTTAGCCCAGTTACGAGGGGGGCGTGATTAATGATGCCAGAAATATTAGTACAATACCAGACTGAAATATGGCAGTCAATCGGGGAAACATTTATAATGGTTGGAATTTCCATTATGTTTGCGATATTTTTAGGATTACCTTTAGGAACTCTCCTTTATTTAACACGAAAAGGACAATTGTTAGAAAATCAAATCATTTTCTCTATTCTTAATCTATTTGTTAATATTGTTCGTTCATTTCCGTTTTTATTGTTCGTTGTATTTCTTATCCCTTTTACACGGTGGATTGTTGGAACAGCAATCGGAACTGCGGCAGCAACTGTTCCACTAGCGATTATGGCGGTCGCTTATTATTCAAGACTAGTTGAACAATCATTAATTGATGTTCCGAAAGGAGTAATGGAGGCAGCATTATCGATGGGGGCTTCTGTACCTAAAATAATATTTAAATTTTTATATGTAGAAGCACGTTCAGGACTTGTTTTAGGTTTGACGACTTCCACGATTAGTTTTATTTCCTACTCTACAATTGTCGGTGTCGTTGGTGGTGGAGGGATTGGAGATTTTGCAATCCGTTACGGATACCAGCGCTTTGAAACAGAACTTATGTTTTATATGATTATGATAATGATAATATTAGTACAGCTGATTCAATTTATCGGAACAACCATTTCTAAAAAAATTGATATGCGCTAAAAGTTAGGAGGAATAACATGATGAAAAAACTATGGATGATGATTACAGCCTTGCTGATATTATTAGTAGGTTGTGGTAAAGCAGAAAATGAAACAGAAGAAAATACGAATGTAGAGAAAGATACTGAACAAACCATAAAAGTTGCTACTGCTAGTTCAATTGAAATCGTGTCAGAAATTATGGAGATAGCTGAAAAGTTATTAGCAGAACAAGGAATCCGATTAGAAAATGTTGTAGTGAGTGATAACATTCAACCCAATACAGCATTAGCAGAGAAAGAAGTGGATGCGAACTTTTTCCAGCACGCACTTTGGATGCAAACATTTAATGAAAACAATAATAGTAACTTAGTCGTTGTTGAGCCTGTTTACCATGCAGCTTTAGGACTATATTCCAAAGAATACAAATCCATGGAAGAGCTTCCTGAAGGTGCAACAATTGCGGTGCCAAATGATCCAACCAATTTAGGTCGTACATTAGCATTTCTTGATGCGAAGGGTGTTATTCAATTAAAAGAAGGTACAGGCATTTACGGAACATTACAAGATATTGAAGAAAATCCCAAAAAATACCAGTTCAAAGAAGTTGATTTATTAATGTTAGCAAGAATGTATGATGATGCGGATGCATCAGTAATGTATCCGTCATATGCAATGCCTTTAAATTTAAGTCCAAGCAAAGATGCATTACTTGTGGAAGATCCAATTGATGATTTTGCTATTTCATTGGTAGCAAGAGAAGATAATGCAGATTCTGATCTCGTTCAAAAATTAGCGGATGCTGTTACAAGTCCAGAAGTGAAACAATTCTTAGAAGAAAATTATCCAGAATCAGCTGCTCCAGCTTTTGAGTAATCGTGAGGCAATGAGTAACTATATAAAAAAGCAGTTTAATTACAATAAGAAAAAAGACTTGGTCCTCGTTATTGTACGAGTTTCCGAGTCTTTTTTTGTTTCTGACCGGCAATCAATATATTGCTAAAAACAGGAATGCAAAGTAGTTTTTGTGAATATGTTTGTTACAAGTAGTTTTAGGAGGTGAGTGGAATGTCACTTTCAAAGAAGATTTTGTTAGGAATGGGTTTCGGAATTATTGTAGGATTCATCTTCAATCTAGCCCTTCCTCATCTTTTTGACCCCATCAATACGTATGTTTTGCATCCGTTAGGAACAATTTTTATCAGTTTGATAAAAATGATGGTAGTTCCGATTGTACTTGTGACACTCATTTTAGGTACAGCAGGGATTAGTGATCCAAAGAAATTGGGTCGTATTGGTTTGAAAACGGTTTCATTTTTTCTTGTAACAACTGCGCTAGCCATTACATTAGCCTTAGTAACATCATTATTAGTGAAACCAGGGGTCGGGAATTATTCATTGGACGGAGAAGGATTTGAACCGAAAGAAACGCCACCAGTTATGGATACGTTACTCAATATTATTCCAACTAACCCTATAGAGGCAATGGCTACAGAAAATATGTTGCAAATGATTGTCTTTGCAATTTTTATCGGCTTTGCTTTATCTAAACTTCATAGCAAAGTGCAAGGTTTAGTAAAGTTGGTCGAGCAGGCAAATGATGTACTCATGTATCTAGTTCATGTCATCATGAAATTAGCACCGTATGGGGCATTTGCCTTAATAGCGACGGCAATTGGTGGGCAAGGAATCGATGCAATCTTGGCAATGAGTAAATACTTTTTGGTTGTAATATTTGTGTTCCTTCTTCATCTAGTCCTCGTTTATGGATCTGCAATTAAAGTTTTAGGAAAAATGAATCCGATTCAATTTTTTAAAGGTTTTTCTCCAGCAATGATTGTTGCTTTTAGTACGTCTAGTAGCAATGCTACTTTGCCTGTATCAATGGAAACTGCCCAAAAAAATCTCGGAGTTTCCAAAGTCGTTAGTGGTTTTGTACAACCGTTAGGAGCGACTATCAATATGGACGGAACAGCGATCATGCAAGGTGTTGCTACGGTGTTTATTGCACAAGTTGTAGGAGTTGAATTAACACTTGCTCAATTATTGACCGTTATATTAACGGCAACATTGGCAAGTATTGGTACGGCAGGTGTCCCTGGAGTTGGAATTATAATGTTGTCAATGGTATTAACATCTGTCGGCTTACCTGTTGAAGCAATTGCCTTAGTTCTTGGTGTTGACCGTTTAATTGATATGTGCCGTACAGCGATGAATATTACTGGGGATGCAGTTTGTACAGTTTATGTAGAGCGCACAGAACAAAATCGGAACGATACAGAAGTAGAAACTGTAAGCTAGTTTTAAATATACCGGAGTATATGGAAGTTCATATACTTCGGTTTTTGATTTATTAAAAGGTGAAAATATGAACATTTCTATGATAGCTTAACTCCATTTAAGGAATACTATTATTGGAGGTGATATCTATGCCAAAAAGAAAAGCAGATCCATCTACTATCGGTTTAAGTTCCCATGAAACAGAAGGGCAAGGGACGACCAATCGTGAAAAAGGACGCAAAATGAATTCGTCAAGAAAGAAGCAAAAAGGACTGTAAAAAAGTTTTCGATGTATATTAATTTGAATAATGCATGTATATTATGTTGGGGCTTTAAAACGCAAGCCCCTAAAATATTTTCAAATAAACGTCAATGGTCTTGAAAAACAATTTTATTAGATAGAAGAGAATCAATTTTTATTTATTGAGCGTGAATATAGTTGTAAATCGATTGATAATATGATAGTATTTCAATATGTTGTACGAATGAGTAAAATAAAATACATTATGTTGTGTTTGAGTTATGGTGACATGTTTCATGTCTTAAAAGGGAATCCAGTGAAAATCTGGAGCTGCCCCCGCAACTGTAAGTGTGGACGAATAAGCAAACCCACTGTATCGATTGCTGTAGCTGGTGTCGATATGGGAAGGGCTTTATTAGGAAGAAGCACGAGCCAGGAGACCTGCCATAACTTGAAGTTTCGATTCTTCGGGGTGTAAGAAGCTGAAACGATAGAAATTTTTTATAGTATAATACTATCATTTTATACTGCCTTTCTGTCGTTTTAAGCCGTTCATCCCGAATGAACGGTTTTTTTGTATTTATAAAGGAGGAAGCGGTAGTGAAAACGATGATGAACTATGAAACAAATCAACTGTTAGAGCTTATTGATGAATGGGCAAAAGGATTAAGTATCAAGACGGATACGTATAAAGAGAAAATATTAAAGTTCAATCATTTGGAAAACATCTTCGAAATTGATATCGATATTTTAATTAAATACGCGCTAGAAAATATTGATGAAGCAAATACAGAATGGACTTATTTTGCAGCTAGAATCTATTTACATATGTTATACAAAAAAGCTGCAGAAAACCGTGGCTATCCTTCTTCAAATCAATACGGTTCTTTCTATCATTTAATTTCTCTATTAATTGAAAAGGGAATCTATTCTCCAATACTATTAGAAAAATATTCTAAAAAAGAAATTGAATACTTCGGGAAACTGATAAAACCAGAACGAGACTTATTATTTACATACCCTGGTATTTACACATTAGCAACGCGATATCTTGCCGTGGATTTTGACAAAAAAACGTATGAATTGCCACAGGAACGTTGGATGATAATAGCCATGTATTTAATGCAGGACGAGTCGTTGCCAGAACGCACAAAACATGTAAAAGAAGCTTACTGGGCGTTAAGTCATTTATATATGACAGTTGCGACACCAACTCTGGCTAATGCCGGAAAAACTCATGGTCAATTATCTAGTTGTTTCATAGATACAGTCCATGATAGTTTACAAGCAATTTATGATAGCAATAGCGATATAGCTCAACTTTCAAAAAATGGCGGGGGAATAGGCGTATATATAGGGAAAATCCGTGCTAGAGGTAGTTCAATTAAAGGGTTTAAAGGTATGTCGAGCGGTGTTGTACCGTGGATTAAACAATTGAATAATACCGCTGTAAGCGTTGATCAGTTAGGGACGAGAAAGGGAGCGATATCTGTTTATTTAGATGTTTGGCACAGGGATATCGAAGACTTTCTAGATTTGAAATTAAATAATGGTGACGAACGTTTACGTGCCCACGATATATACACGGGTGTATGTATTCCTGACTTTTTCATGGAGCAAGTTGAAAAAAGAGGAGACTGGTATTTGTTCGATCCCCATGAAGTACGTCAAGTGATGGGTTTTTCTTTAGAGGATTACTATGATGAAACAAAAGGTGACGGATCTTGGAGGGAAAAATATAAGCAATGTATTCATGCAAATTTACAATCCATGAAGAAAGTACCGGCCATTGAAATCATGAAACGAATGATGCGCTCTCAGCTTGAAACAGGTGCTCCTTTTATGTTTTACCGTGATGAAGTGAACAGACAAAATCCAAATACCCATGAAGGTATGATTTATTGTTCTAATTTATGTACAGAAATTGTTCAAAATCAGTCCCCAACAAAATATATTGAAGAGAATATTGTCGAAGAAAATATCATTGTAAAAAAATACAAGTCTGGTGATTTTGTTGTATGTAATTTAAGTTCTATTAATTTAGGAAAGGCTGTTCCGGATAACGTTTTAGAACGATTAATACCTATACAAGTACGCATGCTTGATAATGTTATTGATATTAATACGCTGCCTGTAAAACAAGCTGAGATAACAAATAAAAAGTATCGTGCCATTGGTTTAGGAACCTTTGGTTGGCATCATTTATTAGCATTAAAAAATATAGAATGGGAAACCGAAGATGCGGTTCAATTTGCTGATGAACTATATGAAAAAATCGCTTATTTAACAATAAAAGCCAGTATGGAATTAAGTAAAGAAAAAGGAAGTTATTCTGTATTTAACGGTAGTAAATGGCAAACAGGAGAATATTTTGAGCAGAGAGGCTACATGGATGAAAAATGGCAGCAGTTAAAAAAGGATATTCAAACGAACGGTATCCGTAACAGTTATTTAATGGCTATTGCACCAAATGCAACAACTTCAATTATTGCGGGTTCAACAGCAAGTATTGATCCTGTATTTAAAACATATTATATCGAAGAAAAAAACGATTATCGGATACCGAATACAGCTCCAGATTTGGATCATCGGACATATCATATTTATCGTCGTTCAGCTTATATTTTAGATCAACGTTGGTCAGTGAAACAAAATGCTGCAAGACAAAGACATATCGATCAAAGTATATCCTTTAACTTTTATGTACCAAACAATATTCGTGCCAAAGTATTATTAGACCTTCATTTACAAGCATGGAAGGAAGGATTAAAAACAACGTATTATGTACGTTCTACTTCGAATGATGTAGAAGAATGTGAGTGGTGTCAAAGTTGAAGGCTTTAATTGCTTATTTATCTTATAGTGGAAATACGAAAGAAGTGGCTGAACTAATCGAGGAACAGTTGCTTGAGGAAGGCTTTTTCGTAGAAAAACATCGAATAGGGATTGATTTTCCGATCAGACCTGAAAATTATGATTTGATTTTTATTGGAACCTTCACATGGAATAAAGGCGCAACTCCCGATGAGGTAAAAGATTTTGTCTTAGAAATTGGTTATAAGCCTGACAATATTGCGGTATTTGGCACCGGTGAAACGCAATTTGGTGGAGATCACCTATTTTGTCTGGCAGCTGTAAAATTAGCCAAGTTTTACAAAAGTAAATGGGAGCCTTTAAAAATAGAGCAGTCTCCGCGCGGCAGTCAGGAGAAATATGTAAAAAAATGGGTAGAAGAGGTGTTGCAAGATGCAAAACGTTTTGCTTAATAAAGTGAAAACATTAGAACCCGTATTCCAAAATCGTGCAACAGCAATATTTGGTGGAGAGTCTAGTGGTATATTAAATTGGAATGATATTAAATTTCCTCATTGGTATAAAATGTATAAACGATTATTAGGAAACTTTTGGATATCTGATGAAGTCAATATGTCAAGTGATGTTAAACAATTTCCTTTGTTATCTGAAAAAGAACAGGATACTTACCTAAAAATAATTAGTCTTTTGGCAACTCTTGATTCATCACAAACAAGAACAATTTTACTAACATCTTTATATTCAACAGACCCATCAGTTCAGTCCATTTTAGCTGTCATCGCTCAGCAAGAAGCCGTTCATAATGAAAGTTACTCGTATATTTTGTCTTCGGTTGTATCATTAGATAAACAAAATCAAGCCTTTGATATAGGTAGAAAAGATCCGATTTTACTAAAAAGAAACAAACAATTAATGGAAATTTATAATGCTTTTGCAGAAAGACCAACAATCGAAAATATCATAAAAGTGCTTATTTATTCTACCTTGTTAGAGGGACTATTTTTCTACTCAGGTTTTGCCTTCTTTTATAATTTGGCGCGGCAAAATAAAATGGTCGGTACGTCAACAATGATTAGTTATATTAATCGTGACGAGCTTGAACACGGACGCTTTATTTCCGAACTCATTCGTGCAACGTTAGCGGAACATCCAGAATACAATACAACGAAATTTACAAATTGGGTTTATGACAGTTTTAAGAAATCAGTTGAACTAGAGATCGAATGGTCAAGATATGTGTTAAAAGATGTTGAAGGAATCGATTTGCAGGAAATGGCTGGATTTATTAAATATCGAGCAAATAAATTGTTACGAATGATTGGGTTAAGTGAGTACGATGATAATTATACGGAAAATCCAATGAAGTGGATTCGTGCCTATGTTGATAATTTCGATCGTACAAAAACGGATTTTTTTGAACAAAAATCTCGCTCCTATACGAAAGTGAGCGATTTAAATGGGTTTGATGAACTATAATGTTGGTTAATAGGTGAAGTGAAGTGTATAATATTCGCTTTGACTCGGATTGTATCCGAGTCATTTTTCTATGAAAAGCATATCTACATTTTAAATTGACTGTAATATAAACAAAAATATATACTGACTATAAAAATTCAGAATATAACCATTAATCAGTTAATGGGGAGGGACATATAATGAATTATGATTGTATTGTGATTGGAGCAGGGTTGGCTGGTCTAGTAGCAACAACGGAAATTGCAGCTTCAGGTAGAAAAGTTTTGCTGCTTGATCAAGAACCGGAGCAATCAATGGGAGGGCAAGCATGGTGGTCCTTTGGCGGTTTATTTTTAGTCGATACTCCTGAACAACGTCGCATGGGAATAAAAGATACACGGGACCTTGCTTGGCAAGACTGGTTAGGAACAGCTGCTTTTGATCGGGAGGATGAAGACTATTGGGGAAGAAAATGGGCAGAAGCCTATATTGATTTTGCAGCAGGTGAGAAGCGAGCATGGTTAAGATCACTTGGGATTAAGTTTTTTCCAATTGTTGGTTGGGCAGAACGAGGTGGTTATTTAGCCGACGGACATGGGAATTCTGTTCCACGCTTTCACATTGTCTGGGGAACTGGTCCAGGGCTTGTAGCGCCCTTCATTCAAAAAGTAAAAGAATATATGAAAAATGGTTTTATCACGTTTTTACCTCGGCATCGAGTTGATGAGCTAATTACGAAAAATGGTGCGGTGATTGGTGTTAGTGGTTCAAAATTAAAAGAGGCGATGATCGAACGTGGTGAAGATAGCAATCGTGAAGTGATAGATGAATTTGAATATTATGCTGACACCATATTAGTGTCAAGTGGTGGAATCGGTGCGAATTTTGATTTAATACGTAAAAATTGGCCAGAAAGACTAGGAAGGCCGCCGAAACAAATGCTTTCAGGTGTCCCGAAACATGTTGACGGCAGGATGCTTGCTATTACGGAAAAAATAGGGGGAAGAACCGTTAATCGTGACCGAATGTGGCACTATACAGAAGGGATAAAAAACTGGAATCCAATTTGGTCTCATCACGGCATTCGAATTTTACCTGGCCCATCTTCTTTATGGTTTGATGCCCTCGGCAGACGTCTTCCGGTCCCTTATTTACCCGGTTTTGACACTTTAGGTACCATGGAGACCATTTTAAAAACGGGATATGATTATTCCTGGTTTATTTTAACCGAAAAAATCATTGAAAAGGAATTTGCTCTTTCTGGTTCTGAACAAAATCCAGATTTAACAGGAAAAAGTATCAAAAAGGTCTTGTCGCGCATTTTACCTGGTCCACCAGGTCCGGTGAAGGCTTTTATGGATAAAGGTGAAGATTTTATAATTGCCAATAATTTGGAGGATCTTATTAATCGGATGAATCAGTTAACAGGAGCCCATTTGTTAAATGTAAAAGACATCGAACGGCAAATCCAAGCCAGAGATCGGGAAATTGAAAATAAGTTTACGAAGGATTTGCACATTACGGCGATACGCGGGCATCGAAAGTACAGGGGTGATAAGCTCATTCGTGTTGCCCCTCCTCATAAAATATTGGATCCGAAACACGGTCCGTTAATTGGTGTTCGCTTACATATTTTAAGTAGAAAAACATTAGGAGGGTTACAAACAGACCTTTCATGTAGAGTATTAAATAAAAATGGAATGCCAATATCTGGTCTATTTGCTGCAGGAGAAGTAGCCGGTTTTGGTGGCGGGGGAATTCATGGATACCGATCCCTTGAAGGGACGTTTTTAGGCAATTGTTTATTTACTGGACGTGTAGCAGGTCAGGCTATTATCGATTGTCTAAAGTCATGATATAAAAGTAGTATTAAATTTTATATAATCAATATTATTGTAAATATTCAATCAAAACTTTTATAATAAAGGATAAATTATAAAAGCAATGGGAGAGAGACCAATGCCAATTAATATACCGAAGAATTTACCAGCGGGCGAGATTTTACGAAATGAAAAAGTCTTTGTTATGGATGAAGAGCGGGCGCGAACGCAAGATATTAGACCATTAAATATTGTCATTTTAAATTTAATGCCACAAAAAGAAAAGACAGAATTACAGTTACTTCGTTTATTAGGAAATACGCCTATACAAGTAAATATCACTTTATTACGGACTGCAACACATGAACCGAAAAATACGAGTAAATATCATTTGGAACATTTTTATACGACATTTTCAAAGATTAAACATCGACGTTTTGATGGAATGATTATAACTGGGGCTCCAGTTGAAAAATTGGAATTTGAAGAAGTTGACTATTGGGAAGAGCTAAAGGAAATGATGGAATGGACGAAGACTCATGTAACATCTACCATGCATATTTGCTGGGGAGCACAAGCTGCCTTGTATCATCATTATGGAATTCAGAAGTTTGAGTTGCCAAGCAAATGTTTTGGCGTGTTTCAACATAATGTTTTTGATCCAATGGAAAAACTTGTCCGCGGTTTTGATGAAGTTTTTCATGCGCCCCATTCACGTTATACTGATGTTTCACGAGAGGCAATTGAAAATCATCCTGAATTAAAACTTTTATCCGTTTCTGAAGAAGGCGCTCCTTTTATCATTATGTCTGAGAATGGAAAGAACATTATGATCACTGGCCATTTAGAATATGATGCAACCACTCTTTTAGATGAGTATGTAAGGGACCAGAAAAAAGGGTTAGGAACGGCACTCCCCAAAAATTATTTTCCAAATGATGATATTAACAAGCGTCCGTTACATACATGGCGTTCCCATGGTTACTTGCTTTTTTCAAATTGGTTAAACTATTACGTTTATCAGGAAACACCATACGTATGGGATTAAAAGCTGAATCTATATTGGTTCAGCTTTTTTAATGGTAATTTTTTGTAATCGCACAAGATGAAAGAAATTCGCACGTTTTTTCTTATTTTCGCACACTTTTTAACAACATTCGCACACTTTTTTTCATTTCCGCACACTTAACTAACGAGTACGCACACAAAGTTCTAATTTTCGCACAAACTTCAGTGTTTAAGTTTCCTTTTATTCATGAAAAGCTGTAAAAATAGCAGAAACATACAAAAATACTAAATCTAAAGTGGATATACTGAATTTTTTCAACCTATAATAGAAGGGATTGCATTCCTGTTTATAAAAAATGGTAATATAAATTAGGATAGGTGATTTAAGAAAGGAGTAAATCCAAAAATGACTGAAATTCAATGGATGGACGAAGTATTAAAGCGTAAAGATGATTTTATCAAAGATTTACAAAGTTTATTACAAATAAAAAGTGTTCTTGATGAAGAGAATGCAACAGAAGATGCGCCACTTGGTCCCGGGATTAAAGAGGCTTTACAATTTTTACTAGATTTAGGTGAGAAAGACGGGTTTAAAACAAAAAATGTCGACAACTTTGCAGGTCACTTAGAAATGGGAGCAGGTTCGGAACTTGTAGGTGTCCTTGGACATATCGACGTTGTACCAGAAGGTGACGGTTGGAGTGTTGATCCATATAGCGGGGTAATAAAAGACGGAAAGATTTATGCTCGCGGTGCCAGTGATGACAAAGGTCCAACAATGGCAGCCTACTATGCAATGAAAATTGTAAAAGAATTAGGACTACCACTTAAAAAACGAGTTCGTTTAATTATTGGTACCGACGAGGAGAGTGATTGGCGGTGTGTCGAGCACTACTTTAAGCATGAAGAAATGCCAACGTTAGGGTTTGTTCCTGATGCAGATTTCCCAATTATTTTTGCTGAAAAAGGAATTTCCGATTATGATATCGTGCAAAAACCTGAAGCTAGTGATACAGACGCAACGATTCAATTATTATCCTTCCAATCTGGTCGTCGATATAACATGGTTCCTGACTTTGCGGAAGCTCGTTTGGTTGTTCATATTGAGCCGCAAGAGATAATAGAACAATATCATGCCTATCTTGAAAATAAAGGTCTTGAAGGCAGTGCTACGCGACAAGGAGACGAGCTTGTTTTGACACTAGTTGGCATAAGTGCCCATGGTGCTGAACCGCGGAACGGAAAAAATGCTGGTATATTCTTAGCTCAATTTTTAAAAGAATTACAACTGGATAAAGAAGGCAAAAAATATGTAAAAACGGTCGCTCAATTTTACAATCACGATCGTGGTGAACTGTTTGATATTGTCTATGAAGATGAAGATTCTGGTGAATTGACGATTAACGTTGGTGTAATGCGTTATACGAAAGATGAAGGCGGAAGAATCGGTTGCAATATGCGATATCCGGTTACGTTTCATATTGATTTAGGGAAATCAAAAATTGAAGCAAAATTAAAAGAAGCTGGCTTACATCTTGAAAACTTCACCGACTCAAAACCTACATATGTGAAAAAGAATGATCCACTAATTCAAACATTGCAAAAAGTTTACGAAGAACAAACAGGCGAAAATGCTGAACTGTTGGCTATCGGTGGTGGGACATATGCTAGAGCTCTCGATCATGGAGTAGCCTTTGGCGCACTTTTCCCAGGAAGAGAAGATGTGATGCATCAAAAGGACGAATATGCTTATCTTGATGATTTATTAAAAGCTACCGCCATATATGCGCAAGCCATTTATGAATTGGCAAAATAAATACGAAGAAGTTGTTTTGTGAAAAGTATGAATATAAAATAAAAGCAATTGGTGTGTTTGTCTCCAATTGCTTTTTTTTACAAACGAACGATCAAAATAAGGGGTTCTAATTAAAATAGTAAAAAGGGGGATGGAGATGAAAAAATCATTTGATATGAAATACATAGTAAACGAAAATGCAAGACATGTAGATTTGCAGAAAGCATCGACAACTTTTATTCGTCGTGAAGTTGTACAAAGGGTCAGAGATTTTCATAAAAGCTTTCCCGAATATGAAGTTACACCACTCCATCATTTAAAAGATTTAGCAAAATTTTTAGGTGTTAAAAACATCTGGGTAAAAGATGAATCGTATCGCTTTGGTCTTAATGCTTTTAAAGCATTAGGCGGTACCTATGCTATTGGCAAGTTTTTATCAGAAAAATTGAACGTTGCTATTGAAGAGCTCTCTTTGGAAAAATTAAGGAGAAGGGAAGTAAAAGAAAAGATCGGTGAAATTACTTTTGTAACGGCGACAGACGGCAATCATGGAAGAGGTATCGCTTGGGCGGCAAATAAATTAGGGCATAAATCCGTTGTTTATATGCCAAAAGGGTCTTCTGAAACTCGCTTAAACAATATAAGAAAAGCGGGTGCTCAAAGCTATATCACCGATTTAAACTATGATGATACTGTCCGGTTCGCAAGACAAAAAGCAGAAGTAAATGGATGGATATTAGTACAAGATACGTCCTTGGATGGTTATGAAAAAATTCCGACCTGGATTATGCAAGGTTATGCAACTCTAATTGATGAAGCTATCGAGCAAATCGCTCAGAATGGCTTTAACAATCCAACTCATATCTTTTTACAAGCGGGTGTCGGTTCATATCCAGCAAGTATTCAAGCTTATTTAGTTGAAAAATTTGGTGATGGTCGTCCGTTAACAATAATTGTGGAACCGCATCATGCTGCCTGTTTTTACAAATCGATGGATTTGAATGATGGAAATCCTCATGCTGTTACAGGAGATTTACGAACAATTATGGCTGGTTTAGCCTGTGGAGTACCAAGCAAAATAGCATGGCCTATATTAAAGGATTATGCAGATGCGTTTGTTTCCATCCCCGATTATGTGGCTGCCAGAGGAATGCGGGTGTTAGCCAATCCATTCGGAAATGACCCTCGTATTATATCCGGTGAGTCTGGAGGTGGAATTGGCATTGGTTTACTTACGTTGTTATCAGAAAATCAATCATTCAGCGACATGAAAGAAGCTTTGAAACTTGACGCTAATTCACAAATTCTTATTATCAGTACGGAAGGGGACACAGATCCTAACCATTATAGAAAAATTGTCTGGGATGGGGCATATCCATTCTATCAGGAGGTATAAATATGATCATCGAAACAAAAATTGAAGGTTTTCGTTTGCGGTTTGCTAAAGAACAGGATACCTCACTAATTCTCCATTTTATTAAAGAATTAGCAAACTATGAGAAAATGTTAGATGAAGTCGTTGCAACAGAACAGACATTACGAGAATCCCTCTTTGAGAAGAAATGTGCGGAAGTCATTATAGCCGAATATCGTAATGAACCGGTGGGATTTGCTTTGTTTTTCCATAACTTTTCTACTTTTGTTGGACGACCCGGATTATATTTAGAAGATTTATATATAAAAAAAGAGATGCGCGGGAAAGAGTTTGGAAAAATAATCCTTTCATTCCTTGCTCATCTAGCAGTGGAAAGAAACTGTGGTCGCATGGAATGGTCATGCCTTAATTGGAATGAACCATCCATTCAATTCTATAAAAAAATGGGTGCTATTCCAATGGATGAATGGACCGTTTATCGCTTACATGGTCAATCGTTAGAAAAATTAGCTAAACAGTTTTAAGGTTTCCAGAAGGTGAACGTTCCCTAAGTTGTGAAAACCTCAGCATTCAAAAGGCTGGGGTTATTTTAATTAAATAAAAAACGATATAATCAAATTATTTTTTCTGAACCGTTGAAAGCAGAAGTATTTACTTATAAAAGCTCAATATGAAAATTGGCGAACAAATTTCTCCATTTCCATGTATGTGATTTGATTAGTTTAGAAAAGATAGGCGATATACTGTAACAAGCCTTTACTTCGATAATGAGGACAAAGGTACCTATTTTGAGACAAAAAATAAGTTGAACTTCCGTCAACCATTCCGTTTACAAATTTATGATGAAATGGATTTCCATCATTATTTCCAATAAAAATATATAATTTCATGTACAATAAACATATATAGTAAGTAAGGTATGGATAATGAACAAAACTTGGACGGATGAGGTAAAACGATGAATGAAGTAATATTAAAAAATCCTGAGCAAACATACAAGTCAGCGGAAAACCAAGCAAAGGCATATTTTCAAACATTATTTGAACAATATCAAGAAAAAACATTTGTAAAAAAGTTAATCCATGATTTCCAAATTTGGAAAAAGAATCATGTTTTTAGTCCAATTGTTCCCTTTTTTTCTAAAAAGGAAGCGGCTGCACCAAAAAATCATAAACAATATGTTAAATGGTTAATCAAGGCAGGTCAATTAGAGCGTTATTTACATCGAAGCGTCTCATATATTTTTATGAGAGATTTAGGAAAAAACATAAATGAACCCGAAACACAGAAACGAATCAATGCAATTGTAAATGAATTAAGGAAAAATTTAATCAAAGAAACCGAACAAACGAAGCAAATGAGTCATATCTATCATAAAACGTTTGATTGGGCGAAGATTTATCAGGATGCGAAAAAAGATGGGATGGAAGTAGCCATCATTTGGTTAATTGAAAAATTGCAGCATGTAGCGAAACTCATCCCAGATGGTATGGATCGGGAAGAAGCTCAAAGGAAATTAATTAAAATTGTGGCTGGCGTTCTTATCCAAGAACGAGAAGATATGCCAACTGATTTATCACCAGAAGAACGAAGTAAAAGGCTCAATCGTGCAATTAAGTTAGGCTATGCATACGGATTAACTTACCCATATATCGATGATTTATTAGATTCAAATGTGTTATCAGAAGTTGAACAAAGTCGATTTTCTGATTTAATCCGAACAACTATAATTACGGGTAAAGCACCAGAATTAGGTGAGTGGTCAGGTAAAAATAAATCGTTTATTGAACAAGTTTACACTGAACTGTGCAATGCCTTTGAATTAATTCAACAAAATCAACGATCTGAGACAAAGGAAAAGTTTTATGAACAAGCCTATATTTTTTTTCATTCACAAGAAGTTGATCGAAAAAAGACTCTAGCTAATCCCAACTATTCAAACGAAGACCTCTTTATTCCAGTCATCTTAAAATCATCAGCATCCCGCCTCATTGTACGTACCATTTTAAGTGCTCCAGAAGATAAAGGTTTTGATAAACGAATCTTTTATTATGGGGTCTATAATCAATTGGCTGATGATTTAACAGACATGTTTAAGGATTTGGAAAGTGGCGCAGTTACCCCATATACGTATTACTATAAATATCATAAGGTCCGTTCTGATTTAATTAATCCCTTTGCATTGTATTGGACTGTAATTGCGTACCTAATTCATAACGTATATCAATCTGATGATCTTGCGAGAGAGGTTATTTTGAATCGTGCGATTAATAGTTTAAAACGATTGAAAGTGCGCGTTGGAAATAAGAAATACAAAGAGATCATGCGTATATTTTCCAACTTTGATCTACAATTTAATAAATTAATTCAATCATTCGTCGATAAGGCACAGGATGTGGACTTTTATGACAAATTATTGCGCGATCAAATGATAGCGACTTTAAAAAACGAGGAACTAGCTAGAGAAGATTTTTCTAAAATAGTAAAAGCCGTACGTAAAAAAATTAATTTTGCACTTTTAATTGAAAAGAAAAATGAAATTCCAAATAAGACGATCATTGATGCAGCTAATTATAGTCTTGAAGGTGACGGAAAAAGGTTGCGTCCTATTATTACATGGGTCATGGCTGTAAAAGAATACGCACTTCATGAGGAGGCCATTTTTCCATTACTGAAATCATTAGAATATATGCATACCGCCTCTTTAATTTTTGATGACCTCCCTGCCCAAGATAATGCAACGATTCGTCGTGGAAGACCAACCTTACATGAGGTATATAATACGGCCATTGCGGAATTGACCGGTCTTTTTATGACACAAAAGGCGGTAGAGGAACAGACTAACTTAAAAAATTTTACAAGTGATGTTGTTCTGCGTCTTATTCAATATTCTTCAGAAACGATACAAAAAATGTGTGTAGGGCAAGCTATGGATTTAAATGCAAAAGGGAAACATTTAACTTTAGATGAGCTAAATAAGATGTGCCTGTACAAAACTGGTATTGGTTTTGAAGCCTCCTTAGTTTTACCGGCAATACTTGCTTGTGTAGACGAAAAGGAAATGGATGGATTAAAACAATTTGCAAAACATGCGGGTATTGCCTTTCAAATTAAGGATGATTTACTTGATGTTGAAGGTAATCAACATTTACTTGGTAAACCTATCGGACAAGATGAAGGAAATAAAAGTTCGACGTTCGTTTCTATTTTAGGTGTGGAAGAGGCGAAAAAAATGATGTGGGAACATTACTGCTTAGCAGATGAAGCTTTGCAACACCTTCCATTAAAAACACCTTTTTTAAAACAGTTATTAAATTACTTTGTACATCGCGATCATTAGAAAGTGGCTGATCAATTAGGTCAGCCCTTTTTTATTTAAAAAATCGAATATGAATAATAGAAATTGGTTCTCATGATGAGTCAATAAAATTACACACTTCATTCGTATTATGTTAGGATAAATATGTTTATTAGTAATAAGATTTTTAGTTTGTTATTTTAAAATAGTAATCAATTTGTTAAAAATGAAATGGTCAATATTTGAACAGTAGTATATAATGTAATTTGGACTTTTTTATAATTGTTATAAACACAATTAATGGCATTTTTTTCTGTTGATCTCGTGTCTTGATATATTAGTAGAACAGGATTGGAAGGTGTAATGTTTTGGGAAAAATTTTATCGAACTATAAATATACGCTTATCCTGCTTATCGCAATTATTATTGGTGGATTTGCAGGATTTTTGGTTGGGCCAAAAATAGAAGTTATAAAACCCTTTGGAGATTTATTTTTAAATTTAATGTTTATGATTATTGTGCCACTTGTATTTTTCAGTGTTGCTTCGGCGATTGCTAATACAAATGGAATGAAACGTTTAGGTAAAATACTTGGTGGCATTATTGTTGTATTTTTTATTACGGCTTTGATATCTGCTGTATTAGGATTTATAGGGATTCGTCTGTTTAATCCCCTTGAAGGAATTGATACAACACAAATTATGAGCATTATGGAAGAGCCTGAACAAAACACAGAAGTAGAAGAATTATCTTTTCTCGGACAGCTTGTTCAAACTTTTACTGTGTCCGATTTTTCAATGTTGTTCTCAAAAAGTAACATGCTTCAGTTAATTGTCTTCTCTGTTCTGTTTGGACTAGCTACAGCAATGGCGGGTGAAAAGGGCAAACCAATTGCCAATCTTTTAGCTTCGGGAACTGAAATTATGATGAAAATTGTTAAAATCATCATGTATTATGCCCCGATTGGTCTAGGTGCTTATTTTGCTACAATTATTGGACAACTTGGTCCACAAATACTTGGCGGTTATGTTAAAGTATTTGTCCTTTATCTTGTTATAACGATCATTTATTATTTTGGCTTTTTTACGCTTTATGCTTTCGTTGCTGGAGGAAAGGATGGAATTAAAGTATTTTGGAAAAACGCAATAACACCATCCGTTACAGCTATTGCAACATGTTCCAGTGCGGCGTGTATTCCAGTAAATTTGACAGCAGTGAAAAAAATGGGAGTACCGAATGATATTGCTGAAACAATTGTTCCTTTAGGAGCAAATACACATAAGGACGGTTCTGTATTTGGTGGAGTGTTTAAAATTGTTTTCTTATTTTTATTGTTCGGAAAAGATATGTCAAGTTTCACTAGTATTCTTATGATCATTGGGGTTGCCTTTTTAGTTGGAGCTGTTATGGGTGCCATACCAAGTGGTGGTATGATCGGTGAGATGCTCTTATTAAGTGTATTTGGATTTCCACCAGAAGTGTTACCGATTATTGCGGTTATTAGTACCATCATTGATGCTCCAGCGACATTATTAAATTCAACAGGCAATACCGTGTGTGCGATGATGGTTGCAAGACTTGTGGAAGGGAAGAAATGGTTACAAAAATCAATCCATGCACATTAAAAAAGAGCTCGATGTAGCTCTTTTTTTGTCATTTTTTATACGAAGAAACAAATTTTTACATTTGAATAAATGTGTAAACGGAGCATTGTTAACATAAGATAAGAACGGAGATGATGTTAAGATTATAAAGTTTTTCCCTTATTGATCATATATGTTTTATAATGTTAAAAGAAGTGTGACTTTCGGTTTACTTATTTTTTACATGACTATTAAAAATATTTAACTTCCTTGCGATACAGTAATTAAGATCCTAAGTACGTGACCGTGTCTATTGTTCGTAGCGACCTTATTTATTAATTCATATACTAACAACAAAACTTAACAAATAACGGTATAATACTACTGTATTATTTACTTTTCGCGAGTTTTGAATATTTTGAAGTATAATAGAATCATTGAAATGAAGTTCTAAGCACATGGAAGAAAGAACGGTAAAGAGGTGTATTCCTTTTTGAATGAAAAGGTGAAAAAGAAAAGTGCAATAGTTACAGATGAGTTAAAGGATAAACTTGATTGTGTCGCAGATAAAAATTATAAAACTTTAATGAAAAATAAACGTCTCAAATCATTTGATGTGAATGAACAAGTGCGTCGTAAAGTAAAAATAATAATGAATGTACTGACAATTTTAAGTATTATTGGCTGTGCAATTTTCATTTTCTACGGATTGAAAACGCAAATTTTTACTTCGGACACGGCATTACGAGAGTTCTTAATGAAGTTTGGATTTTGGGCACCGGTTATATTTATTGTATTTCAAGCAATACAAGTTGTTTTCCCTATTTTGCCAGGTGGGATAGGATTACTTGGTGGAGTATTGCTCTTCGGTCCAGTCGGTGGTTTTATTCTTAATTATATAGGAATATGCCTCGGATCGATTGCCGCATTTGCTATTGCTAAAAAGTTTGGGAATATGGTTATTCAGCTGTTTTTTAGTAAAAAAATGCAAGAAAAGTATATGAAATGGGTAAATAGTCGTAAGTTTGACACATTGTTTACAATTGCGATTTTTGCACCTATCGCACCGGATGATTTTCTCTGTTACTTAGCGGGTACAACGAAAATGACATTTTTAAAGTTTACAATTATAATTTTATTAGGAAAACCTTTAGCTATTGCAATTTATACGTTCGGACTTGACCTGATTTTTAGGCAGTTTATTGAATGGATTGTGTAAAAGAAAGGGAATGTTTATGGGATCATCAGAAGAAAGCAACAGGAAAAAAGTATTAATATATTCTGGAATGTTGAAGCTTGTGAATAAAAGTGGCGTCGGCCAGGCTGTACGTCATCAAAAACAAGCGTTAGAACAAGTAGGCGTCCCGTTTACGATGGATAAAAACGATCATTATGATGTTGTTCATTTAAACACAATTTTTCCTGATTCTTTATTTATGAGTAAACGAGCCAAAAGGAAGGGTAAAAAAGTTATTTATCATGCTCATTCTACAATGGAAGATTTTCGAAACTCGTTTATCGGTTCTAATCTTTTTGCTCCATTATTTAAACGGTGGATTACCCATTGTTATAACAGTGGCGATATAATCATTACTCCGACTGATTACGCAAAAGATCTATTAAAAAGTTACGGTCTTAAACCTCCAATTATTAGTCTATCAAATGGGATCGATTCGAATTTTTTTAAAAAAACGATAGAGGCGAGGGAACGTTTTCGTAAAAAATATCAACTATCAAAAGATCAAAAAGTCGTTATATCTGTTGGTCATTATATTAAGCGAAAGGGAATATTAGATTTTATTGAACTGGCCAAACGGCTGCCGGAATATGAATTTTTTTGGTTTGGTTATACGAATTTAAATATGATCCAACCGAAAATTCGTAAAGCCATAAAACATCCTCCTGCTAACCTTCATTTCCCAGGATACGTCAGTCGAAGTGAAATTCGAGATGCTTATTGTGGCAGTGATCTATTTTTATTTTTAACATATGAAGAGACAGAAGGCATTGTTCTATTAGAAGCCCTTGCTGCACAAATTCCAGTATTAATTCGAGATATACCAATATATTCGAATTTTAAAGACGGAGAGGTTCTTTATAAAGCGGACAGTATTGAGCAATTTCATGAGAAAATCATTAAGATCGTCGAAGGAAAACTGCCTGATTTAACAGAGAATGGGCATCGAATTGCAAAAGAACGCGACTTAAAGGTAATAGGCAAACGATTGAAAGAGATTTATCAATAATTTTGTAGTGTTGAAGGTATTCATTGTTCGCAAGCAATGGATACTTTTTTCTTATCAATCGAGTGTTTTAAAATCGGTGCATAAAAATGCTAAATATTTTTTTTATTATGTCGATTATAGAATTAAATAGAATCACTATTTTGTTATCATGGTTACCAAATTTACTCAAGGGGAGATCACAATGAATCGTAGTATAAAACTAAAGATGCTTTCGATGCAATTGACAATGATCATCTTATTTACGTTATTAAATATTTTTAATATATTCTATGACTCGATAGTTATAAACCTTTCTTTAACAATTATGATCGGTATTATCGGCCTCATTTTGGCATATACATTGTCAAATAATTTTGCAAAGCGAATTGATAAAGTGACACAACGAATGATTGATTTAGAACACGCTGATTTGTCCAAGGATCCTTTAGCAGTAAAAGAAAAAGATGAGATTGGTGTAATGACAAATTCCCTTAATGGGTCCATCGAAAACTTGAAGCAATTAGTTGAAAAAGCAAATCAAGTCATTATCGATGTAACGGATTATAGTAAAGAGTTATCCCATGCCGCTCATGAGGTAAAGGTTGGATCACAACAAGTTGCCACAACAATGCAAGAGTTGTCAATGGGAGCGGAAAATCAAGCGAGTAAAGCAGGAGACTTATCTACGATCGCGGATTCATTTACAAGAAAATTGTTAGATGCAGGTAAACAAAGTGAAGATATTCAACGCTATTCATTAGATGTACTTGAAATGACTCATGAAGGACATGAGCTAATGGAAGGTTCAAAATCCCAAATGGAAAATATCGAGAAAATGGTTCGTGATGTTGTTGAAAAAGTTCAAGGTTTAGAGCATAGTGCGAAGAAAATTTCTAACCTTGTTGTTGTAATAAAAGATATTGCTGATCAGACAAACTTACTCGCCTTAAATGCAGCGATTGAAGCAGCTCGGGCAGGAGAACATGGAAAAGGGTTTGCGGTTGTAGCAGAGGAAGTTCGAAAGTTAGCAGAAGGAGTTGGAGCTTCTGTTGTAGATATTCAAGAAATCGTTAAAGACATACAAAGTGAAACGAATGTGGTAACACAATCGCTAAATAGCGGCTTTTCGGAAGTTCAAGAAGGAACAAAACAAATCCAAAAAACAGGAGAAACATTCGAAACGATTAGAAGTGCCGTGACAGCAATGGGAGAACGAATTGATACTGTTTCAAAGGATCTTACAAAAATGGTTGCTGAGGGAAGGCAAATGAATCATGCCATTGAAGAAATAACAGCAGTAACGGAAGAATCCGCTGCGGGAATTGAACAAACAACTGCAGCGGCAGAAGAAACAAGCCGTTCTATGGATCAAATTTCTAGAGATACTGAAAAAGTTGTTTCTGCCGTATCCGAGCTTAAACAAATACTTGGTCGATTTAAGTTATAGGTCAATGCTTCAAAAAATAGTATATATGAAATAGATACTAATCTAGAAAAACCAAGAATGTTTTTATAAGGCATTCTTGGTTTTTTACTGAATAGACAAACATTGCATGATTATATGTGATAAATGTAAAATTGTGGATACATAAACGGATTAGAATGAGGTGGCGATAAAAAATGGGCAAGGCTGGTAGACAAAAGGTGTACTTTAGTAAATTTAATCATGAAGCCTGGAACTTTTACATAGCGGCAACGAACAAAGGACTTTGTTTTGTCGGTTCGCTAAGTGGGCCAAAAGAGGAGATCGAGCAATGGTTAAAAAAGCAGTTACCGAATGCTGAATTGAAAGAAGATAAAAATAAACTCTCAGTATACTTCAATCAATTTAAAGAGTATTTTTCTGGTAAGCGGCAATCTTTTTATTTGCCCCTTGATTTATATGGAACGAAATTCCAAAAATCTGTTTGGACTGAACTACAAAAAATACCTTTTGGTGAAACAAGCACTTATTCGGATATTGCAGAAAAAATAAATAAACCGTCTGCGTTTCGAGCGGTCGGTTCAGCTATTGGAGCTAATCCAGTTATGATCGTAATTCCTTGTCATCGCGTGATTGGAAAATCGGGGAAATTAACTGGTTTTCGTGGTGGCTTATTAATGAAACAAAAATTACTAGCATTAGAAAAGAAATAAAAATTTGGAGGGGCGGAATGTCGAAAGGTTTTCTTCAAATATTTGAAAAATTGTATGCTTACTATGGACCGCAATATTGGTGGCCGGCGGACACCGTTTTTGAAATGCTGATTGGAGCTATTCTTGTACAAAACACAAATTGGAATAACGTTGAGAAAGCTTTAATACGTTTACGTCCAGTTTTACACCCTGAAAAAATAGCAAGTTTAAAAACGGATGAATTAGCAGCATTAATTCGGCCTAGCGGTTATTATAATGTGAAGGCTAAAAGAATCAAAGCGTTTTTGGCGTGGTTTAAAAAATATGATTACAATATTGATAAAATTAAACAACTTAGTTTAGTGGATTTGCGAAAACAATTATTAAACATTCGAGGGGTAGGTAAAGAAACAGCAGATTGTATGCTTGTATATGCCTTTGAAAAACCGATATTTATAGTAGACACATATGCGCGAAGACTTTTTAAACGAATCGGTTTACAAATGCCAGATGATTATGACGATTTTCGAACTCAGGTAGAGGCTTCGTTACCTGATAATCCAAAATTATATAATGAATATCATGCACTTATTGTTGAACATGGAAAAGTTCATTGTAAAAGAAAACCGATTTGTTACGAGTGCCCGCTTTTTCATGTTTGTGATCAGCAAATAGAAGATAACATTACATAATAGTGGAGGAAAATTTCATATAGTTGGACTGAACTTTATTATTGACAGGGTAGGAAGAGTTGGCGGTCGACCCCAACGGAATCAGCAAAAGCTTTTGTTCCGAAAACGTAAGCGTCAAGAATACGGGTCGAAATCCCCGTCCATACGCTTGCACGCTTAAGGTAGACAAGGCCGTGCCACTGGATGTGCCTCCGCCAACGTAATGATCAATACCTGTATTTGAAAAAGAAAATTATTTCCACCAGTCATCAAACGGACTTGCAGGAACATGTCTTTTATGTTCGGAGCGAATATACAAACTTTCAAGTCGTTTTGCAGTTTCTTCAGATATGGTTTTGCCCTCTAAATAATCGTCAATTTCATCGTAGCGAATACCAAGTTCTGTTTCGTCTGCTTGACCCGGCTTTTCATCTAAAAGATCTGCTGTCGGTTCTTTCATATATAGACGTTTGTCAGCGCCTAGTTCAATTAAAAGGGAACGTCCTTGTCTTTTATTTAGCCCTGTTAATGGTGTGACATCAGCACCGCCATCACCATATTTCGTAAAGAATCCCGTAACTGCTTCGGCCGCATGATCTGTACCTATGACAAGCAATCCATGCATCCCGCCTAGTGCGTATTGAACAACCATTCGTAATCGAGCTTTTACATTCCCTTTTTGATAATCAGAAATTGCTTGCCCATCTGTCGTTTGATAACTGTCCGCAAAGGCATCAACAGCAGCCTTAATATTAAAAGTTTTTACTTGATCTGGTTTGATGAATTTGATTGCATGTTGTGCATCATCTTCATCTTGTTGTGTTCCATATGGGAGACGGACAGCTATAAATGTCGCCTCTGTTCCCTCAGCCCGTAATTCTTCTACAGCTAGTTGAGCAAGTTTTCCTGCTAAAGTAGAGTCTTGCCCGCCACTAATTCCTAGCACAAACCCTTTGGCTCCTGTTTTCTTTAAGTAACGTTTTAAAAAATCGATACGGTTTCTAATTTCTTCTTTAGGGTCGATCGTTGGTTTAACATGTAAAGCTTTAATGATTTCTTGTTGTAGACTCATAATTTCCTCTCCTTATAAAGCGAATTACGAATACAATAATTATAACAGCTTTCTGGAAGTAAATAACGTGGTTCGCCTCCTAAGGCAAATTCTTCACGTATATAGGTAGAACTAATTTCCATTGCCAAGCCTTTATCTATTAAGTGAAACGTTTGACCATCATCATTATTTCTTAAAATTGGTGATTTCGATATTGCCTTTAACATATCAATTCCGTCTCTTGCCATAACAATAAATTTATTTTCTTTGACTAATGCTTCAGCATGGCTCCATTTTCCTTCACCGATATCTACTAATAGGTCCGCACCCATGATAAAATAGATATCATCATTTGGATATTTTTCTTTGAAATAGTTTAATGTTTCGTAAGTTGTGAGCTTCCAAGGGTCTTGTTTCATTTCGTAATCGTCGGCAGAAAATTTTTCGTTGTCTTTGATGGCCATTCGAATCATATTCCAACGGTGATGATCTTCCGTATATAATTTTTTATCTTTCCGCTTACTTGAACTTGGTAAAAAAATGACACGGTCTAATTTGCATCGATGGGCAACAGTACTTGCCGTCCATAAATGGACATTAGTGATTGGATCAAAGGCTGAACCGTATATGCCAATTTTAGCCATTTTCTATCCCCCAAGGTGTTTTTCACTTTGTTGAGTTAGGTTTAAAAAGTGTATTGTTGCATTAAAGTTATTTAATTTATTTTCATTTTTGCTACTTTTGTTTTAACTTCCTCAATTTTTTGCATCTTATTATCCCAACATGCTTGACTTAGATCGACTGGATATTGTTCAGGATGAAGAGTTCGTTTATATTCATCCCATAATAATTCCAAATTTTCTCGTGCAAAACTTCTGATTTCTTCAAGATGAGGCATTTCATACACAAGCTTACCATTTTCAAATATCGTATGATGTAATTCCCTTGCCTCAAAGTTTGTGACAAACTTACTTATATACGTATGAACCGGGTGGAACATTTTTAACGGTTCTTCTTCCTGAGGATTTTCATAGTCTAACGCGATATAATCACCTTCGGATTTGTTATTTCCTTTATTTATAATACGATAAACTCTTTTTAAACCTGGAGTTGTCACTTTTTCAGGATTTGCACTTATTTTTATCGTATCTTTCATTTCACCGTTTTCATTTTCAATAGCAACAATTTTATAAACGGCGCCTAATGCTGGCTGATCATATGCAGTAATTAATTTTGTTCCAATACCCCATATATCAATTTTTGCCCCTTGCGTTTTCAAGTTCATGATTGTGTATTCATCTAAATCGCTCGATGCGGAAATCTTTGTGTTTGTATACCCGGCTGCATCTAACATTTTTCGTGCTTGTTTAGACAAATATGCTAAATCACCGCTATCTATGCGAATGCTTTGAAAATTAATTTTATCGCCCATTTCTTTGGCTACTTTTATCGCATTCGGTACACCTGAACGGAGAACATCGTACGTGTCAACTAGGAAGGTACAATTTTTATGACTTTCAGCATATTTTTTAAAAGCTGTATATTCATCTTGATAAGCTTGAACCATTGAGTGAGCATGAGTTCCAGCGATTGGAATTCCAAATAACTTTCCAGCACGAACATTAGATGTTGCATCAAATCCGCCAATATATGCAGCTCGTGTGCCCCAAATCGCGGCCTCCATTTCTTGAGCTCTACGTGTACCGAATTCTAAGGCAACATCGTCCCCGATAATTTGTCTAATTCTTGATGCTTTTGTTGCAATGAGTGTCTGGTAATTAACAATATTCAATATCGGTGTTTCAATCAGTTGTGCTTCAGCAATCGGTGCTTCTATGCGAAGGAGCGGTTCATTTGGAAATACCATTTCGCCTTCCTTCATTGCTTTAACCGTACCGGTAAAACGCATATTTTTTAGATATTTTAAAAAGTCTTCCTCATATCCTTGCTCTCTTAAATAGGAGAGATCAGTTTCAGTGAAATGAAATTCTTTCAGGAATTGAATGACCTTTTCCAGTCCTGCAAAAATGGCATAGCCATTACCAAAAGGAAGTTTTCGAAAATACACTTCAAAAACAGCTTTACGATTGTGAAAGTTATCGCGCCAATATGTCTCTGTCATATTAATTTGATAAAGATCGGTATGAATAGATAAACTGTCATCGTTGTAAAAGTCAATCATGGTAAACACCTCCAAGGGGAAATAAATGAATATGCGAACATAAATCTACACTACTTCTGCTCCAAGGGTATTCGTAAAGTGTTGCAGTGCCCAATCATGACCTGTTTGATTAAAGCTTGCAACCCCATTTTTATGCACAACGATTTTAAAGCCACGGTTATAAGCATCGATGGCGGTATGTAATATGCAAATGTCTGTACATACACCGACAAGATGGATTTCCGTAATGCCACGTTCTCGAAGTTTCATTTCTAAATCCGTTCCTGCAAATGCGGAATATCTTGTTTTATCAATCCAATAAACATTGGGTTTTTCTTTACTTTCTTCCCAAACATCTTGCAATTTACCGTATAACAAGCGACCTGCCGTTTTTTCGATATTATGTGGCGGGTAAAGTTTCGTTTCAGGATGGAGATCATCATTTTCTTTATGCATGTCTATAGCAAATACAACATAATCGTTATGATCAATAAATTTCTTTGTTAAACGGATAATCTCTTCTTCAATAGCTTGCCCAGGTTCTCCACATGTTAATGCACCGTTTTCAGCAACAAAATCATTTGTATAGTCAATATTAATTAAAGCTTTCATTATTCATTATTCCTCCTAACATAATTTTTACAATACTCGATATGAAGATAAGGTGATTGAATCGTTTGCTTATGATAATGGTTAAATATAGTTGTTGTCTCCTTTTGTTGTGAAAAACTGAACTTAAACAGCATCATTTTGTTTACGATTTTTTTAAATACTGTACAAAAAAGTTTATGATTTTGTGTTGTGAACAGCTAAAATTATTATATTGTAAATTTTCTTAAAAATAAATGGTTGTGACTTTAAAATATGTAAAAAAGAGGGCTCCAAAAGGAGCCCCTAAGAAGTTAATCTTCTACAATTTCTTTTCTATTTTTCTTAAATAGTTTGGATAACGTCTCATAAACGATAGGAACAATAAATAAGGTTAAGATTGTTGACGATACTAGACCACCGATGACAGTAACACCTAAACTTTTCGACATAAATGTGCCTGTTGTGCCAGTTGCTTCAAACAATAGTGGAATTAAGGCACCAACTGTTGCAATAGCCGTCATAAGAATTGGACGTAGTCGTGTGCTTCCAGCTTCTAAAATGGCTTCGCGCATTGACATTCCATTACGTTCCATACGAATAATTCGGTCAACTAATACGATGGCATTTGTTACAACAATCCCTATTAACATAAGCATACCCATTAATACCATAACAGATATAGTTTCACCGGCTATCCATAGACCGATTATTGCACCGATTACTGTAAATGGTAAGGAGAATAATATGGTAAATGGTGCTAATCCTTCTCCGAATGTCACGACTAGAATAAAGTACACAATTAATACAGCGGCAATCATAGCTATACCTAATTGTGTAAAGGCCTCTTCCATATCGGCTGTTACACCGGCATTATCAAGCTCAACCCCTTTAGGTAATTCAATGTCAGATAATTTATCATCCACATCTAATGCTGCTTTTGATACATCTTCATCGAGGATGGTACCTGATACTGTAGCGTAGTATCTTCCTTTACTTCTATCTAAGTGACTTGGTACAGATCCTTTTTCAATTGTAACAATATCACCGAGGCGGACTGTATCACCTGTTGGAGTAGGTATCATTTGGTCGAGCATTTCATCAAATGTTTGCGGCATTTGTTTATCGTGTTTAATTATAACATTTAAGTCGTCACCATCTTTTTCTACGGTGGTTAATACTTCTTCAGAGCGAACTGGATTTAACATCATTAATATTTGACCGGCCGTTAAACCATATTGCAACAATGTTTCCTGTTCGACACGAATAGAGTATTCTTCATAGGCTTCATCAAAACTTGATGAAACATCTTCTAGATACTTGCTTTCTGCCATTACAGCTTCAATTTCTTTTGTAGCAGCTTCTAAGTCATCTAAATCTTCACTATAAACGTAATAACTTAATTCATTACTTGCAATACCGGTCATGAAGTTTTGACTTTTCCATTCGCCGGAATGATTTAAGTTTTCAAGATAATCTTCTACTTCTTTTTTCACTTCTGGGAAGTTGTTCATTTCCTCATCAAAAACAACGAACATCAGTGATCCGCTACCGCCCATCATAGCAGCTTCTACACTCGTATTGTCGGTCACTGAAAATTGAACAGCTGTAACATCGTCAAGGGAGAGCATTTTTTCTTCAACTTCAGTTACGTTTTTCAACGTTTGTTCTTCCGTATCCCCTGGTTTTGGTGTGTATGTAATATACATTACTTTCTGTTCATCATTTCCTAAGAAACTGAAACCAACAAGAGGTGTTAACATTAAACTTCCAACTAAGGCAGCGATCGCTACGATAGATGTAATCACTTTATGTTTTAAAGTCCAGTGTAAAGCTTTTTTATAAATTTCAGCTAAGCGACTTGGTTTTTTCACCTTTTTCTCTCTTACATTTTCATTGTACAATTGCTTTTTAAACAAAGAGTGTGAAAGAGACGGCACAATAGAAATCGCAACAAGTAAGGATGCACCGAGCGCAAGTGCCATTGTTAATGCAAACGGTACAAACAATTCACCAATCATGCCACCAACAAATAGTAATGGTGCAAATACAGCAACCGTAACTAATGTAGAAGAAAGAATAGGTTTAAACATTTCAATAGTTGCTTCTCGAATTAATGCACGACCGCGTAATTGTTCACCTTTTAAATGTAATCTGCGGTAAATATTTTCTACAACGACAATTGAATCGTCAATAACTCGCCCAATTGAAATCGTAATTGCGCCAAGTGTCATAATATTTAAGGTCATATCTAAATAGTCTAATATGAGTAAAGCTGTTAGGATGGATACTGGAATCGATATGATCGAAATAATAGTTGAACGGACATCCCTTAAGAACAGCAATATAATTAATACCGCAATTCCACCACCGAATAACGCTTTACTTACCATTTGTGAGACGGAATTTTCAATCGGTTCGCCTTGGTCAAATGTATAATCAACCTCTAATCCATCTAGTTTTTTTTCATAATCTTTCATTAAATCCTTTACAGCATTGACAACTTCAACCGTATTTGCTTCTTGGCCTTTAACAATTTGTACAGTGATAGAGTCTTCACCGTTCGTACGAGAGATCGATTCTACTTTACCAACTACTTCAATTGTTGCGATATCACCTAATTTAACAAATGGTAATGGTTGTGTTTCTGTCGGTGTTACAGGAATTAACATTTCTTTTAAATCTTCCGCTGTAGTGAATTTTCCGTCTATGCGAACGGCTTGTTCTCCATCTTCAAATTCAAATAAACCAAGAGATACATCTAAATCTGTTGCTTTTATGATATCTTTTACATCATCTTTAGTTAAATCATATTGTGCTAGTTTCTCCTCATCAAAGGTAAGTTCGACTTCTTCAATATGTTGACCAGTTGTAGTAGCTGAGGCAACACCTTCAATTTGCTCGATTTTTGGTACTAAAATATCTTCTACTGTTGATGTCAGTTCAACAATGTCTTCTTCAGTACTACTAATGCTTAAAACGAGAACCGGCATCATATTCATACTAATTTTTGTGATCATTGGTTCTTCTGTGTCTTCAGGCAATGTTATCGTTTCGAGGGCATTTTCAATTTCTCGTTTGGCTATATCCAGATCTTGTTCATAGTCATACTCAATTTGAATTGTAGACATACTTGAATAGGAGTTCGAATAAACGGCACTTACACCTTCCAAGCTTTCTACTGCTTTTTCAATCGGCATCGATACCTCTTCCATGACTTGTTCCGGCGTTGCACCAGGATAAACGGTATTTACGATTAAGTATGGAACAGATACATCGGGAATCGATTCCATTTTCATTTTTGAACCGGAGTATATTCCCATAAATATGACTATAAATGTAAGTAACCATACGGCTAACTTATTTCTTATGACAAAATTAACAAGTGATTTCACGCTACACCTACCCTTTCTTGACAAAAATAATAACAATCCCTATAATAAATGACTAAATGGTCAAATGTCAACTTTTCGTGAAGTGAGGAGCAAAGCATTGGATAGAAAACAATTAATTATGGAAAAAGCAATTGAATTATTTGCTGCTAGAGGTTTTGAATCGACTTCTGTTCAACAGATAACAGAGCATTGTGGAATATCCAAAGGTGCTTTTTATTTATCCTTTAAATCCAAGGATGAATTGATTCTTGAAATTATTGATTATTTTATGAAACGATTCACAACAGGAGTTGACCGGGTAGTCAGAGAAAAGATAGATCCTAAGCAAAAACTATTTAATTTATTCTATTATTTATTTGGCGAGTTCCAACGTCATTCTGATTTGGCGAAAATGTTTGTCCGAGATCAACTCCATTCATTGAATGAAGAATTATTAATAAAAATTTACCGTTATGATCAATTAATGAATCAATCCATCCTTCAATTGTTAGAAGAATGTTATGGTTCTAAAATTCAACATACAAAATATGAATTACTATTTAATATTAAAGGATTAATGGACAATTATTCTCATATTATTTTTACTTATCAAATGCCTATTGATGTTAGACTTTTGTCGGACGTATTAGTTGAAAAGACAAATATATTGGCCAACTATTCCCAAAAGGTATTAATAAATGAAATAATGTTTACCAATATGATGGAAAAAATGAAATTTCATCCTCAAAACGTTGAGGAGTTTATAGAAATAGAAATTAAGCATTTACTTAATTCATTGACCGATACTTTAGAGTTGGAATCCGTTGAAATTTTACAAAATGAATTAAAGAAATCAAACCCAAGTCATGCGATCATCTTGGGAATGTTAGAAAATATGAAAAAAAATAACCAATGCCATTGGCTTATATACTTAGTGAATTTAAAACTGTGTCCAAATAAATAAGAAAATTGGGGACCCAGTTTAATTGAAACATTGGTAGGTAAGTATATTTAACTAAGGAGAGCCTGTGTTAAAGATGTTTTGTAAAAGTGTTGAATCGTTTTTCTAAAATGAAGAATGGATTTAACACTTTTTATGTTTCTACAGTTAGATTCATATCCTAGATATTGGGAAATATTTCACAAAGGTTAGCAGCAAAAAAATAAAAAGAAATACTCAGCATGGAAGAAATAGGAGTGGATTTAAGATTTTGCCTTTTTTAGTTTTGTAAAGAGGCCTTAACTTTTTCACAGGTGATACAATGTTTATTTTGTATAACGGTTCGCATAGCAACTAGCCACAAAGGCCTCAGGCTTGATTTTCGGTTCAACACCAATGGATTCCATTCTAGCAACCATTTCATTTACAAATATTCTAGTTTTATTTCTACGGCCTGCTCCAATATCAATATGCCCCTCAATTGTAAAACTGGCGCCTTTATATATATGAGGTAGTACAATGTTAATTAGTTGTTCTTTTCTTTTTTCAGTAAACATTGAAACGATTTCTTCAGTCAATGTCGTTTCATAAGATATCCGTTCATGTAAATTGTTCATTTTGCGTGGGACCACGACCTTACGAATACACGCCCAGGCTCCTTTTGTTTCACACTGAATCACTATCCCTGTAATAAACTTCGTGTAGCTGTGGTGAACTTGTGAGTCTGTACCAAACATAAGCTTAAACCTTCCGGTTGGATCTTTTTTCATAAAATTAACAATATGTTGAAATACTTGTTCAAACGTCATCTTTTTTTGGCTTAAATTTTGAAAAGTATAATCGTAAACGGTTAATTTTTTCATATATTCCCTTCCTTTTTTGTCAGGTTACTATAGTATATTGCTTTATTATTAGTATAGTTAAACGAAACCACATCATTCGTTAAAAAAATGTAAAACTAAAGAATGTGCATATCTATACAAAACATAGTTTAATATGTTACATTCTAAATAATCAGAAATCTGTGTCGGGTTAACAGCTTGAAGAATAATTTGTTCAAGTCATTCTATTTCTATTGATCTATTAAAAAAATTCTTTGATTATGGCTTTGGATTGAACTACTTTTGAACTTAAAACAATCTATTAGCAGGTGTAGAAGGAGCTTTATTAAGAATACGTTTAGGTTTAGGACATATATAGAAAACGCTCCTTTCAAAAATAAATTTTAGAAAAGAGTTGATTCGAACATAGAAAGATCATTGGGGAAGTGGACAAGGATTCGCAGGTAAGCATCAGTGCTAATTGGGGGGATAAGTGATAAATAAGGAAATGATTGATGCGAGAGACTGTATGTAATGAATGAAAAATGGACGGTGATTTTATGAGAATTGTTTCCCTTTGCCCGAGTAACACAGAAATACTCGTTTGTTTAGGGCTGATGAATCAAATTGTTGGCGTGGATCATTATTCAGATTGGCCGAAAACGGTAAAAAATTTACCCGATTTAGGTCCTGATCTTCACATTAATATGGAGAAGGTAGTCCAACTTCAGCCCGATTTAATTGTTGCTTCAAAAAGTGTTCCTGGAATGGAAAAAGTTGTTGAACAAGTACGCGAATTAAATATTCCATACCTTGTATTAGAACCTTACCACTTGGAAGATATATTTGACAATATCATTGAAGTAGGGATTGCTACAGAGCGATTACGGAAGGCAAAACAAGTGGTGGATGAAATGAAAGCTAAAATAGAGTGGATTAGTGAAAGGGTACCAAAACTTGAGAGGGCGATCAAGCTATATTGGGAGTGGTGGCCGAAACCTGTCATTTCTCCAGGTGAGAAAAATTGGTTAACCGATGTGTCCGAAATTGTTGGAGCAAAAAATATTTTTGCCGCATATCCTCATCCGAACATCCAAACAGACTGGGAAAGGGTGGCTCAAGAATCACCAGATTATGTATTAGCTGTTTGGACGGGAATTCCGATAAAACAAGTAAATATTGATCGAATCATAAGTCGACCGGCATGGCAAGGGAAACGGTTTGTCGAACGTGATCGTGTACATATTTTAGAAGAAGCCTGGTTCTGCCGGCCGTCACCGAGACTTATTACAGGAATTGAACATTTAGCACATATCCTTTATCCAAAACGATTTTTCGAAGCAACAAGCTTTTTATGATGATTTTTTATCGATTTGGAAATCACAAAGTGCAAATCGATTCCATTTTGTCGTGATGTTACCTTTTTTTAATGGAATGGCTTGTTTAAATAAAGGGCAGTCATATACAAAAGTATGATATTCACCGTGTTCACCACAAATATTTACCGTTTCTGGTAGCTTAGAAAAAAATTTTTCGTTTAGCGGTTTACCTAAAAACGAGACGGGTAAAACGTTTTGATCGATACAAACGGTTACAGCTTGGTATTTCTCATACAAAAACTTGTTTATTAAATCTTCCGGTTTCTTTTGCCAAAGGGGAAAAACAGCTTTCATTCCGATGTTCGAAAGCTGATTTTCCCGGTAGTGACGAATTTCTTCAATGAATAAATCCCCGAAAATAACCGTATCAACGTTATAATTTAAGTATTTAGATAACAACTTTTTCATTCTCTGTTCATATAATTGATTATTTGCATGGGGTGGAATGTATACATATTCAATAGGGAGTTCCAACATTTTGGCTTGTTCATCTAGTAACGCTTTTCGAACTCCGTGCATACTGACTCGTTTGTCGTCTTCAGTTAAAGTTGTTAACAGGGCAACAATTTCGTAGTCTTTATTTTTGTAAATTTCTGTAAGTGCAATAGCAGCATCTTTACCACCGCTCCAAGAAAGTAAAGCTTTTTTCATGGCTAACCTTCCTTTATTTTCTATTTCAGATTAAATAATACTTTCATTTATGAATGATTCGTTAGAAGAATAAACAAAACATGAATTGAACAGGGGAATTGTTTTATTCGAAATATGTATATCATAGATATCTTTGTTAATCCGACCTGTTTAGATTTCTCTATGATTCCCACCTATTTGAACGTTTGTTGATTGAGAATTTTTTTATTTTCTTCAATGGTTTCAATAAATTTCTCCATTGATGAAGTTAAATACGCATCGGCTCTTCGAATAAAAACGGTTTTTATTTTACTGTATTGGTCAGGGACTTCATGACATTTAATGAACCCGTTTAATTCCCAGTTTGTTACTGCAGATTTTGGAACAAAGGTAATGCCAAGTCCCATTGCTACACTACGTAATATAGTTTCCAACGTGCCAAATTCCATCACCTTATGTGGAGTAATATGTTGGTCGCGGTACCAACGTTCTAGCCTTGCACGATAGCCGCATCCTTTACTAAAACAAAGAATTGGTTCCTCTGCTAATTCCTCTAATGAGTGAAGTTGTTTATTCGCGATTAAAACAAGTTCTTCTTGAAATACTTCGTGGCTTACAATATCAGGATGAAACTCAGATTCAGAAACAAAGGCTCCGTCTAATTTATGATTTAACACATCTTGCTCCAAAGATTCTGTTACACCTGTATATAAAGATAAATCGACTTTTTTATATTGTTTTATAAAATAAGATAATATTTTAGGCAAATGGTAGACCGTTTCAACCGTGCCAATATCTAGTTTTCCAGAAGGTTCGTTTTTGCTTTGAACCGCTTTTTTCATTTCCACTGTTAGTAACAAAATTTCTTTACAATATTCTAATAGTTTCTTACCCTCAGGCGTTAGAGTCATCCCCCGGCGGTGACGATTGAACAGTACAGTATTTAGTTCAGTTTCAAGTTTGTTAATACGTGCAGTTATGTTTGATTGGACATAGTTTAATTCTTTGGCTGCTTTTGTAACGCTCCCTTTTTCAGCGACAGTTTGAAAAATCTTCAAGTCTTTTAGTTCCATAGTTTCCACCCCTTATAATGGATCGTAGTTAGATTTATATTATCAAAAAAAATGATGGATTTCATCATTTTTATTCATTTTACAAGATGTATAAAATAGTTAGAATTAAAAGTAGTTGACATCGTGTAAAGGGGGAAGGGAATTGAAAAACAGTGTTTTATTAGGTGCATTTTTATGCTTTATTGCTGCAGTATCATGGGGGGCAATGTTTCCAGTGGCACATGCTGCTTTTGAATATATTGCTCCCTTTTATTTTACAATTTTCCGATACGGCGCGGTCACAATAATTCTAGTTATCTTGTTATTTTGGAAAGAAGGAACACAAGCCTTTCGTTTTGAAGGTAAAGGTTTTAAGCTGTGGTTCTTTGGAACGATGGCTTTCACGGTTTACAATTTATTCATCTTTTGGGGAGAAGATTTGTTAGGAGAACCAGGGGTGATGGCTGCTTCAATTATGGAGTCGCTTATGCCAATGATTTCCGTTGTCATTGCATGGTTAATCTTTAGACAGAGTCCATATCGTTTCACGTTATTATGTGTATGTGTCGCTTTTATTGGGGCGCTGCTTGTCATTACCAAAGGAGATCTTAGAACGTTTTTTAGTGCGACAGAAGACATTATGCCGACATTCCTCATATTTATTGCGGTTATTGGATGGGTTATATACACAATGGGAGGAAGTCAATTTAAAGGTTGGTCAACTTTAAGATATTCAACACTAACTTGTTTGCTTGGAACCGTTACGGCAATTATCGTTACAATAGGTACAACTTTGACAGGATATACACCTGTACCGTCCTTTGAAGTAATTACGACTGTATCACCACACTTATTGTTTATGATTATATTTCCAGGTCTTATTGCTTTACTTGGTTGGAATTTCGGTGTTAGTATTCTATCATCCTTAAACGGACTGCTGTTTATTAATTTCGTGCCAGTAACTACATTAATACTTTCCATTTTCCAAGGAACACAAGTAACGCTTTTCGACGTTATCGGAACAATTTTAATTATTGCTTCATTATTATCGAACAATATATTCCTACGCATCCGTCAAAAAAAAGCATCAAACAAAAAGATGCAAACAAAAATTGCATAAGAAATATAAATTCACCCGTCTCTTTTGTTACAAGGGACGGGTTTTTTCTTCGTCGCTATTAAACTTTCAATTCATACTTTACCAATTGGAATTATTATATTATATTAATAAATGTTATACAATATATATTGTATAAAAATGAAAAGAGGAGGTACTTCTTTGGATACATTATTTATCATCATTAATATTGTTGTCCTGATTGCACTCATAATGGGCTTATTTTTCATGCAAAAGAAACATGTTTCATTTTCGAAGCGTGTTTTTACAGGACTTGGTTTAGGGCTATTATTTGGTATAATCATTAATTTAATATATGGTACAGATTCTTTCGTGACTGTACATACGATCGAATGGTTTAATATCGTTGGGTCTGGTTATGTAAAACTGTTACAAATGGTTGTTATGCCTTTAGTCTTTATATCAATTGTCGGGGCATTTACAAAGGTAACCCTTTCTAAAAACCTCGGTAAAATTAGTTTTTATGGTATAGGGATATTAATTATAACAACAGGTATCGCCGCTGCAATTGCAATTGCAACATCTATTGGATTTGGTTTAGATGGTATGGAACTGCAAGCTGGTGAAGCGGAACATGCTCGAAATCAAGAATTGACAGAACGTGCAGCGATGGTTGAGGATATGACAATTCCTGAACAAATTTTATCCTTCTTTCCGTCAAATCCATTTGCAGATTTAACTGGAGCTCGTCCAACGTCTACCATTGCAGTCGTGATATTTGCAAGTTTCGTTGGAATGGCATATTTAGGTGTAAGACGGAAACAGCCTGAACAAGGAGAACTTTTTAAAAAAATCATTGATGCACTTTATGCCATCGTTATGCGTATCGTTACATTAGTTTTGAGACTTACACCAATTGGTGTTTTAGCATTAATGGTTAAAGTAGCAGCAACAAGTAATTATGCTGCCATTGTAAACTTAGGAAAATTTGTTATCGCTTCTTATGTTGCTCTAATTGCAATGTTTATTGTGCATTTACTGCTGATAGCATTTGCAAAATTAAATCCAGTTATATTTGTGAAAAAAGGGATACCTGTATTAACATTTGCTTTTACTGCTCGTTCCAGTGCGGGGGCTTTACCACTAAATATTAAAACACAAACCGATGGTTATGGTGTTTCTGAAGGAGTAGCCAACTTTGTTGGACCATTTGGATTATCCATAGGTCAAAATGGGTGTGCAGGTATTTATCCAGCTATGTTAGCGGTAATGGTTGCTCCAACTGTGGGCATTCATCCTCTTGATCCAGGATTTATCATTTCACTTATTTTAGTTATTATGATTAGTTCCTTCGGTGTAGCTGGTGTAGGTGGCGGAGCAACTTTTGCATCTTTAATTGTTTTATCAGTTATGAATTTACCGATCGCGATTGTTGGGCTCTTAATTTCTGTCGAACCACTGATTGATATGGGACGTACAGCTTTAAATGTAAGCGGAAGTATGATGTCCGGTGTGTTAACAAGTAAGATTACAGGTGAATTAAATGAAGATGTATATAATGATAAAAATAGTTTAGATAAAGTGGTAGGAGTGTAAATTTTAAACAGGGCTTTTCAATGAGTCATCATAAGCGGATCCTTGGGAACCATTGGCAGAGACTCCAGTGAAAAAGCAGCAATTGTTCCGATAGGTAGGCCGGGCACACGAGGCGCGAAGACCCCGTAAACGCACTTGTGTTTAAAATGGGCTGTGACCGTGCTACTGGAAGTGCGTCCGCCAATGTACTTCTCCATGATCTCTAAAATCAGACTTTCTGACGAGTCTTTCTTTATAATAAAACATCGTAAAAGAAGAAAAATATAAAAATAAAGGCTGCAAAGGAAATTGCAGCCTTTTGATTTATGCCTGATTCATTTTTGTTAATACACCTTTAATGAGCTGTACAAATTTTTCACGAGCCTGTGCAGCCACATCAATTACCTCTTGATGACTTAATGGTGTTTCTAATATGCCACTTGCCATATTGGTTAAACAAGATATTCCTAAAACTTTCATATTTCCATGGGCTGCGACAATTACTTCTGGAACTGTTGACATGCCAACTGCATCAGCTCCAAGGGTGCGAATCATACGAATTTCTGCTGGTGTTTCATATGTTGGACCTGTCCACCAAGCATATACTCCTTCATGTAAAGTAATATTGCCTTCTTGTGCTACTTGTTTAGCAAGATCTTGTAAATTTTTATCAAATACTTGAGAAAGATCTGGGAAGCGTGTGCCAAGTTCATCATTATTCGGTCCGATTAGCGGATTTGCTCCAGCTAAGTTCAAGTGGTCGGTAATCAGCATTAACTCACCAGGTTGAAAGTCAGTATTTACAGCACCACATGCATTTGTGATAATTAGTTTTTCGATGCCAAGGGCTTTCATCACTCGAACTGGAAAAGTAACTTCATCGAGAGTAAATCCTTCGTAATAATGAAATCTTCCTTTCATTGCTGCAACGGTTACACCCATTAGCTCACCGATAACTAATTCATTAGCATGGCCAACTGCACCAGATTCTGCGAAAAAGGGAATATCGTTGTATGGTATTTTAACTGGATTCTTGATTTCGTCTGCTAAAGAACCTAATCCAGACCCAAGAATTAAGCCGACTTCTGGCTTTACGTTTATTTTACGTGATATATAATCTGCTGCTTGATAAATTTCTTGAACGTTATGCATTTATGAAGACCTCCATTTGTTGCAAATTAATAGTGCAATCAGTATTTTTCCACCAACTTAGAGTTTAAAGAAATAAATCTAGATTGTAAATAGCCAATAACATTTGGCTTGTAAAAAAGGAACTTCACATATAAACATTTATTTTTTAGCATGTCCAAATTTGCAATTCAGATTATCAAAGTTACTTTTATTTTTATTCCAACTCAAAAAGAAAATATTTATATATGAAACCTCTTGAAGTCCAAATAGTAAAGTTGCGGCTGAAAAGATTTTGAAGTGGATTTAATAAAAAAGGGACTCGTTACACCATTCATGACCTATACAAATGAGATAACAGATGGACGCTTCCACCAGATTTTCAATTGTAGACTCCTTAATAAATAAACGGCAAACAATAGGCTTGCCGTTTTACAGTAATCCATCTTGTTCAAATAAAAAGTCATATGGTATATCGATAAAAATAAATAAACTTTCTGATAAAGGAAAAGAATAGGTTCGGATAAGTTCATTTTTTTCAATATCGGTATACAAATCAGATAATAATCCTTTTTTCTCTATATTCATTCTAGCGATGTTTTCAAAAAAGAAAGGGCGCCAACTCCAATTTCTCATGCGTTCTTCCTGTCTAAGTTCCCAAGTACCGTCCATCCTTTTGACAGCATCGGCTGACACTTGAAGCCCTTGATCATTACATACATATACACGAAAAGCAAATGGTGAACATTTTTTACCAACGGCTAACGTTAATTCATCTAAATTTTGCTTTGAATCAATAGAACTTAATACTGTTTTAAATAATTGATGAATTCGATTCGTTAATGCCAGTTGGGCATGCACCTTTTTTCTTTCATAATTTATAAACTGCTGAAAATGTTGTTCTAACAAGTCTTTGCAACAATCTCTTGAAACGTATCCAGGTTCTGAACGATGTAAAAAATCTCCTTGATAAAAACGACCGCCGTTTCGCCAAGCGTAATTCAACTGATTATAGGAAGTAATTCCTTTAAACATTAAAGTGGCACCGATTTTTCGAGCCAGTAAGGAAAGAGAATGGTGTACATCTTGGTATAAATGAGGGAGATCCTCATCATTTAAAAATCCGACATCTACTTTTATGATATTCGGCTTTAGAAATGCTAAACGTTCGAAATTGCCATTTCGTTCACCTGTATCTTCAAATGCGATTTTTAAACCGTATGATTTCATATATTGAAAGACTTTATCAACAGATTGTAACTGATCATAAGAAAACTCATCCTTTAATTGAATGGCAATTTTATTTAAATTTATATTTTTATCATGATAACTATTTAGTAGATTGATCAAGTTTTCTCCACGGTCTTTATATAATATATTTCCATCATATCTAAATAGTAAATGTAAGGCATGTTCTGTTTCATTATTTAAATAATAATGAAGTGCTTGTTTTATAATGTGATTCATAACTTCAAGGAGGAATTCATCGGGAATTGACGGATCCTTAAAAAACCAGTCTAGGTTTTGCATACTTCCATCTTCTTTTTGAAAAAATGCAACCACTTCATATCCAGTTACTAGCTGCGTATCAGCTGAGATAATCGGCTTATAATATGGAATGATCTTATCCTGATTCAGTATCACATCAACAGGATCCATAATTTTCACCTCTATTCTTCATAATAATATTTTATTTCAATATAACAATATTTGGGAATAATCCTTCATTTAAAATTTAAAGTTACATAAAACAGAATTTTTCTACTTTAGTTACTATATTTTTGTTAAAATAAGGTTGTAAAATATAGTAAAAATGTAGTGGTAAAATTGATTTAACAAGGAATATCTGGGTTATGATTTGGGGGATTTTCAATGGGAGTTACAAAGAAATTAATATTTTCATACTTACTAATTGTATTCTTTATTATAATTCTCGGAGGAAGTGCTTTTTACGGATTATGGCATTTAGCTAAAAATGGGGACGAAATGTATTATAAGCGAGTTATTCCTCAAGGGGAAATTTCAAATATGACCCAGCTTGTGGAAAATACCAATGTACAAATGTTAACTTCTGTTCTTTATGAAGCGGAATCTTTTGCCGAAACGGCAAAAAATAGCATGTTAACTATCGATGATATTATCGTTCATTTGGACCAATATTCACTAAAAAAGGACGAAATGGAAATTATAGAAGCTATTAAATTAGATTGGGAAGTATATAAAGGCCACATTACAGACGCAATGCATTCAATTGAAAACAGGGAATTTACTGAAGCTGAATATCTATTACAAAGAAGTCATCCGTCATATAATCGTCTTAGTATAAGTTTACAATCGTTACAACAATTAAATCGAGAATATGCAGAAGCATTGAATAAAACGAACGGAGATATTTTTGAAAGACTACTATTGATAATCGTTATTCTAAATGTTTTTGCAGTCATTTGCGCAATTACGATTGGAGTTTTCATGGGCAGATCAATAGGAATTCCTCTAAAAAAGGTAACGAAACAACTACAAAAAATAGCGAAAGGAGACTTGACTGGAAAAACTTTAGATGTGAATCGGAAGGATGAAATTGGTCTCCTTATCAACGTTACAAATGAAATGAAAGCTATTCTTCATGACATATTAAATAAAATATCAATTGTATCAAAAACGGTTCATCAACATAGTGTCGAATTAAAACAAGTTTCAAACGAAGTAAGTGAAAGTTCAAATCAAGTAGCAACCGCAATGCAAGAGCTAACATCTGGATCTGAGACTCTTGCTGGCCATGCACAAGAATTGGCATTAGGAATGGACAACTTTGTACATGAAATTCTGCAAACAAATGAAAAAGGTGAATCTATAAAGTTATCTTCTTTTGAAGTATCCAAACTTACAGATGCTGGAAAGAAAATAATGGATTCTTCCGAAAGACAAATGGAATCTATAAACGGGATTGTAAAGGATGCGGTAGGAAAAGTTGAAGAGCTAGCAAATCAAACTCAGGAAATCTCTAAATTAATTGCGATTATTCATAAGGTCTCTGAACAAACGAATCTATTAGCGCTTAACGCTGCTATTGAAGCTGCCCGAGCTGGTGAACACGGGAAAGGTTTTGCAGTCGTAGCTGAAGAGGTGAGGAAGTTATCAGAACAAGTTGCTTCCTCTATAGCGGATATAACCAATATTGTAGAAAATATTCAAGAGCAGTCACAAGCTGTTCGTGTATCATTACAAAATGGGTATATTGAAGTGGAACAAGGTTCACAAATGATAAAAACAACTTCAGAAGCTTTTAAAGATATTGATGAATCTATTGAGCGGATGGTTTTAAATATCAAAGAAGCTGCTGAAAGACTAGCAAATGTAACAGCAGGTAGTAAAGATATGAATCAATCCATTGAAGAAATAGCTGCGATTTCAGAACAATCAGCCAGTGCTGTGGAACAATCGTCTGCAAGTACACAACAAATTAACAGTTCTGTTGAAGAAGTTGCTGGAAGAGCAAAAGAACTAGCGACACTATCGGAAGAATTAAATAATGTCATCAAAAACTTTAAATTATAATGTATATAACAATTAAAAGGGCTAACTCCATTCAATGGAATTAGCCTTATATGCTTATAATAGTAAACTTTTATCTATATTGTCTTTTAAAATATTAATGACACCTTGATTTTGTTCCATTGTGCCGATTGAAATGCGGATGCCATTGGCCATTGGACGAACTATATACCCTTTTTCAATGAATTTTGTGAAAACAGCTTCTGGATTTTTTGCGTGGATAAAAATAAAGTTCGTTTGTGATGGATAATAGGAAATTCCTAATGTATTTAATTCTTGTTCAAAAAATAGAATCCCTTTTCTAGTTTCTTCTACTGTGTATTTGATGAAGTCTTGGTCTTCTAAGGCGGCAGCGGCTGCTACTTGTGCAAGCGTCGATGTGTTGAAAGGTAAGCGGCCGATATTGAGTTTTTCAATTAAGTTCTCATTACCGACTGCATAGCCGATACGTAGGGAAGCTAGTCCATAGGCTTTTGAGAATGTCCTTAATACAATTAAATTTTTGTAATCCTTAATGAATGGAATTGTTTGCGGATAATCTTCTGCCATTACATATTCGTAATAAGCTTCGTCTAATACGACCGTCACATGACGGGGTATTTTTTGTAAAAAGTTCATCAACTCTTTTTCTGATACATAAGTTCCTGTTGGATTATTTGGGTTACAAATCCATACAATTTTAGTTTCATTATCAATAGTAGAGGCCATCTCGTCTAAATTAAAGTGACCATTGATGAGGGGAACTTCGCGTATTTCAGCGCCTTCAATAACGGCATGATGTTTATATTGCACAAAAGTTTGATCAGCCGTTACAATATTACTTCCTTCGCATAATAAAACGCGACTTAAAATTTGAATGACTTCATCCAGTCCAGCACCAAATAACAATTCTGTTTCTTTCACATTTACATGTTCAGCTACTTTTTTACGGAGGAGTTCTGCATGACCATCTGGGTAAGTAGATACTTCTTTGAGTGCTTTATTAACAGCTTGAGCAATTGTCGGAGAACAACCGAAGGAGTTTTCGTTTGAAGCAAGTTTTATTACATTGTCAACATTGTATTCCCTTTTAATCTGTTCTGGTAATTTCCCCGGTTTGTATGGTTGTAATTGTAAGATTCTTTCTTTCATGGCCCTCTCCCTCATTTCTAAATTAATTCTTTTAATATATATGCAAATGAATATGCAAAAAATCCCTACTGAAATCAGTAGGGACGAATCATCCGCGGTACCACCCTAATTGTGAAAAAATTTCACCACTCTTATATATAACGGTTTATCACCGTCTTTTCCTATTGAATAATAGAAAAAGAAGCTCAAGGAATGTAATTCGTGTTCATCTATGTACTGATTTGCATCAACCATCAGCTTTCTGAAACAGGGAGATAAACACTACTAAAGTCCTATCATTGCATACTTATTCAAAAATTATTAGAAATATTATGTAATTGATTATAGTTTGATTTCCTTAAAGAGTCAATAATAAGTTTATTTTGTACATTCTACAAAAATGCTTAAAAGTTTTGTGTTGGGGATAGGTTATCAGTCTAAAATTCAATGGGGCTGTCCGAAAAGTCAATTTTTAATTGACCTTCGGTCTAGCCCTTTTGCTATTTAATGGTACAAAAAAATCGTCCTTTTTTGTAGAATGAAATGTAGAGACAACATTCAACAGAAAGGAC
>NZ_JAOUSE010000014.1:0-56840 GCF_025660415.1 Pallidibacillus thermolactis | reverse complement strand
CCAGTGATGGAGATGTATTTTAATAGAATTTGTTGGATAAGAAGGGGAATTTCCAGCCCCTTCCAAATAAGAAGTGTAAAATCTTATTTATCTAAAACTGTTAATTATATTTTATCGGTTAGATCTATTTGCAATTTTTATAACTTATAATTATTTTATATAGAAAGTATCGCCAAAATTTGATAAATTTCTTATAGATGTTTTAAAATAATATTTCTCTTAGACAATAATCATATCATAAAACTTATAAAAGGAGCGGATAGATACAATTGAAAAAATTTCATTTCTCTACTACGTTTTTTATTGCAATTCTGCTTATTTTCGTATTCATTCCGAAAGATGCCGATGCAAATACTAACAAGGATTTATTTGAAGACTCTGAACAGGAACAGATAAATGGAAAATATGTTATTGATTCAGATGGGATAAACGCGGAAATTCCTCTGTATTTACATGAATCAGAAAATAGTGAAGTCATCGCAAAAATACCAATCGGAAGCTACGTAATAGTTACAGAGACTGGAGAAAATTTTAGTCAAGTTCATTTCATAGATAGTGATACTAAAGAAGAATTTATAGGATTCATAAAAAATAACAATCTAGAAGAGATATCTTTAGATGAAGAGTCAAAACAAGAAGAAAATCTTGAAGAGGAACCACAATCTGATCAAAATATAATTCATGATAATAATAAACATAGTGAGAAAATACAAGAGGATGATTTCCACAAAAAAAGTTCTACAGTCGAAGAAGAAACAGCAGATGCCGTTGAAGAAGAAGCAGCGAATAATATAATTAGTGAAAAAAACGAAAAAAATATATACAATACTATAACAAGTCTTAGTAATAAACCGACTTTAACTGGAGCGGTAATAAAACAAATAACAAATGTATATAGTGAACCAAGCACAAAAGCAAATATTCTCAAAAGTTATGAACTTGGGGCAATATTAAAATATAAAACATTCTCAGATAGTTGGTATATATGTACTATATATATAGAAGGAAAGTCCGTAACTGGATATATTCGTGCTGATGATGTTGAAACAAGTGAGCAAAATCAAAAAAATCTGCGTGGAATCGCTCTAAAGAAACAAACACATGTATACTCAAAGGCATCGACAATTTCTAACGTATTAAAATCTTATTCTGAAGGATCAATTTTAAGTTATAAGAGCTTCACTTCAAATTGGTATGAAGCAACTGTTTATATTAATGGGAAGACACAAAAAGGTTATTTACATAAAAATGATGTAGAAACGAGCGAGTCAGACCAAAATAACTTACGTGGGATTGCTTTAAATAACCCTACCAATGTTTACACAAAAGCTTCTACTAATTCAAGTGTATTAAAGTCTTATACAGAAGGTTCAATTTTAAGTTATAAAAGTTTTACCGAAAATTGGTATGAAGCGACTGTTTATATTAATGGAAAACCACAAATAGGATATATTTACAAGAATGATATTGACTCGGCAAGTACTTCGCAAAAAAGTGAAGAAGGAATTGCATATAATAATCCAACTAATGTTTATACTACAGCATCCAAAAACTCAAAAGTACTTAAATCTTATCCTATTGGAAAAGTGTTAAAATATAAAACATTTACAAATGAATGGTATGAAGCAACAGTTTACATTAATGACAAACCAGTAACTGGATATATACATGTAAATGATGTAGGAAAGGTAGAAAATAGTCCAACTTATAAAGGAATAGCTATAAAAACGACTAATATCTACGAAAAAACAGACACATCGTCAAAGATACTTAAATCTTATCCACAAGGCAAAATTTTAAAATATAAGTTATTTAATCTAAACTGGTACATTGCAACTGTTTATATTAATGGTGTAGCTAAAACTGGATATATTTATGCGAATGATGTTGAAACTGCCTTCTTGGAACAAACTCAGGTACGAGGTATAGGGAAACTAAATCCAACTCCTGTTTATGAACTAGCTAATACAGACTCAAAAGTGTTAAAGACTTATGATCAAGGATCTATTATGAGTTATAAAACATTTTCTCCAAACTGGTACCAAGCAACTATATTTATAAACGGAAAAGGAAAAACTGGTTATATACATAAAAATGATGTAGAAAATAGTGTTTCTGACCAAAAAACAATGATCGGTGTTGTAACTAGTAAAAATGGAGGTATTGTTTACTCAAAGGCAAGTACTCTATCCAAAGTTATAAAATCATATCCAACTTACAGTGTGTTAAGATTTAAAACTTTCACCTCAGATTGGTATGAAGCAGTTGTTACCATAAACGGTAAACAAAAAACGGGTTATATACATAAAAATGATGTAAATATAGGGATTTACAATAAAGTGATCGTGCTTGATGCTGGTCACGGTGGTTATGATGGTGGTGCTAGTGGTAACGGTATTATTGAAAAACAATTAAACCTAGATGTTACTCTTGCTTTGAAAGAAAAACTTGAAAATGCTGGAGCTATCGTCCATTTAACTCGTTCTTCAGATGTTTATATTAGTCTAGATGAGCGAGCAGCATTATCAAAAAAAGTAGGGGCAGATATCTTTGTAAGTATTCATGCAAATTCTGCAACACCAAGTGCACACGGGGCGGAAACTTATTATAGTGGTCAACCATATAATGGAGAAACAAATCCATTCCCAACAGAAAGTATGCTGTTAGCAACATATATTCAAAATCACCTTGTTAGTGAAACGAATATGTATGATCGTAACGCCAAACATGGAGGTTACATTGTACTAAGGAGAAATTCGGTTCCTAGCGCACTTGTTGAACTTGGATTTATTACAAATGCAAGTGATGCTGCAAAAATGAAACAATCAAATTACAAATATCAAGCTGCTGAGGGAATTTATAAAGGTATTTTGGAATACTTTAAATAATTTCTTTTTAAGTGAAAGCTATAATGCTTTCACTTTTATTATTGTTAAATAGTACTCATAGGACATTTAACAGAAGATAAACATAATCCTTGTTATATCGGAGACGAGTGCCTGCAAAATAAAAAGTAATTACCTTATTACATGTTTTATTGCATGTCTAATATTTCTAGCTTTACCATCTCATCATCAGCGAGAAACAGTCAAACGAAAATTTAATTGTTTTTTGATCCATTGTCTTGTTTGATATGTATAATACGTATAGATTTTCTCTAACGTTCCTAACCCTGATAGCTCCGACAACTTCTTTCTTTTATACTGCATATCAACATCCTTCGTCCTTAACCCAATGTATATGGATCGTAAGCGACTCTTGAGTAAATCTCTCTCTGCTTTGTTTTTATATTTGGGAAGTAGCTCTGCAATTTCTTCTGTTAAACGTACATAAGAATCAAAAGACTTTTTATTTGATTCGGCTTGAACTTGTGAAGTCATAATCGAACCCGGTCTGTATCTTCTTTTGTAATAGAAATTTCCATCATACATTGCTCGGTTTGTATTTAGATATATCAGTAATGAAAATAGTTCATCTTCATGCATCATTTTAGGCTTAAACAAAATGTTATTTTCGAGTAACAAATTTCTTTTTATAAGATATAAACATGGGCTTGGAGAAAATCCCTTTATATTTGCTTTTAAAAATTCGTCCTTCTTATATACTCTCCCACTTTCAAAAAACTTGCTGTAATCATATAGGTGCTTGTTAAAATTTTTATATTCAACGCCGTCTAAAAATGGTTCAGCCGCAAATCGAATTAAATCAAGAGAGTATTTTTCCATTGCGGTAACAAGATTGTTAATTGTTTCCCTTTCGATAAAATCATCAGAATCAAGAAAATACACATATTTTCCTTTCGCCAAATGCAATCCTTTATTACGAGCTACTGAGTTTCCTGCGTTTTCCTGATTATGTACGATAATATTATCATATTTTTTTTCATAGTTTTTTAAAATATTTGCACTCCCATCCGTACTACCATCATTGACAGCAATCACTTCAATATTTCTGTATGTTTGGTTAAACACAGAATCTAAACATTCCATTAAATATTGTTCGACATTATAAACCGGTATAATAATAGATACAAGTGGTTCTGTCATCCTGCCCCACCTCCTCTTCTTTTAAAGATTTTCAATAGGTAGCTTAAGTTTCCTGTCAATTTTAATCCAAACAAAAACATGACAAGACTGGCAAACCCTTTTACTATTATGGTTACCCATATAGATACGTTTCCTAAAAAGTATTCAATTAGGACTAACGATATAAGTACTAAAAGTGAAATGATTGATGGACTAATCAGTATTTTGTAGTACTCGATTTGTCTGGCTTGAAACACTTTCTTCATTAATAAATAGTTACATTGAATAAAGTTAATGGCAAAGGAAATGACAAGTCCTAGTGCAACGATCTCAATCTTCCCAAAAAGAATACCGATGACAATACTTGCCACATTTAATATTGTCGATAAAATGCCTGATAATAACATTAAATCTGTTCGGTTCGAAGACTGAAATATTGAACCTGTACTACTTAATATCATCTGTATCCAAATCGATAGTGCAAGAATTTGAAACGTTGGAATACTTCCAGTCCACTGTGAACCAAATAATATTAAAATTACTTCTTCTGCACTTAAAACAAGAAAAACGGTTAAGGGCATGCCCATTAAGGCTAATAATTTAGAAAGCGTCACATAGGTGTCTTTAATTACCGTTTTTTGCTCTTCATATTCAGATAAAACTGGTTGAACGACTGGTGTAATGACACTTGTTAAGATTTGGTTCGGATATAAAGAAAGGGTATAGGCTTTATCGTAGTACCCTAATTGTTTTAATGAAATATATTTACCAATTAATAAGTGATCGAGATTGCGAGAAAAGTAATTCATAATATTAAAGAGGAATTGGTTTTTTGAGAAAGTATAAAGTTCCAATAAACTACTTTTGCGAATTTCTTTCGTTATCCGTAGCCTCGATTTTGTAAACATCATTACAAACATAATGAAGTTCTTCAATATTGTGTTCATTACAAGGGCATAATAACTGAATCCTATGTAAGCCAGAAAAATAGCCACGGTGCCCGCAATCAAACTCGATACGACTTGAGCAATATTGATTTCAAGGAAACGTTTTTGTTTCGCTAAAATTGCTTGAGGAACCATATTCATCCCGGTTGTAAGGAGGGCTATCGACATCGCTAAACTTACGCCAATCAGTTTTGGATTATCATAAAAATTTGCAATAGGTTTAGACATAAAAGCAAAAATGATCGCAATTACAATTGACAGGATGATGGTGAAACTATACACACCATCAATTTGTTTTTTATTTAATGTTTTATTTTGAATGAGTGCAGGACCAATTCCCATATCAACTAACATATTGAAAAAAATAAGAAAGACATTAATAATGGAAACCACACCAAACTCTTCCGGAGTTAACAGCCTCGATAGAACCGCAAGAATAATAAATTGTATAAGAAAATAAGAATAGCGCCCAATGGCACTAATCAAAATCCCCTTTTTTAAGTCGTCATATATTTTACTGATCATTAGTCACTCCCATATGCATACCTGAATACTTCCCACTGTCTCTTACCAATTATTATAAATCTTGTAAACCTAAGATGTTATATTATTTTTTTAAGCTTATAATAATAATGACGTGTCAAAATATTGATGCGATCTTTTCCAGTTCGTTCGCTCATTGTCGAATTGTAAATCGCTAACTTTTCACGGGCAGTCAGCCCTTGATGGTTGATACCTAGTAATATACAGTAATCTAATACTTTTAGAAAATTGTTGTGATTAAACACCCGTTGTTCTAGGTTCCAGTTTTTTATTTTTTCAATAACAGTTTTCAGTTGTTCTAGGCTTTCCACACGACTTCCATAACTTTCGGTAAAAAAATTATTAAAAGTCTGTTTTTCCTCAACCGTTAATGGAATTTGATAAAAATCAATTAAATCATTATGGATCCGATCTATAAGCTGTTTTCTTTTTTCAGCCTTTTCAAGGTTTGATTTTTTTGAAATATTTTCATGACCAAACCGATAGTAAATCAAAAACTCTGGTAAAATAGTAATATTTCCAACCTTTATCAGTTGAGACCACATTTGATAATCTTGAGCAACAAAAAAATCTAGGTGATATGTTAAGTTGTGCTCTTGGAATGTTTTTTTCCGGATTGTTACTGATGGATTAGCTATTGGATTATAAAATAACAACATCATTTTTAATTGTTCTGGTGCAGTAAAGGGTGTCGTAATTTCTTTTTCTGCTCCTTCACCGAATTTATAATAAAAACTTCCAACGGCATCAATCCCCTTATTATTTTCTAAATAGGTAACTTGTCTTTCAATGCGGTTGCTACAAGCGATATCATCAGCATCCATAATCGCGATATAGTCTCCCCTTGCCTCCTGCAGACCGACATTTCTAGTATAAGGAATCCCCATGTTTTTCTCATTTTGAATGAGACGTATTCTTTGATCCTGATACTGTTGTATAATTTCAATCGAACGATCGGTTGAACCATCATCAACAATCAATACTTCTAAATTTTTATACGTTTGATTCAGAATACTGTCGATCGTTTCAGAAATATATTGCTCACTATTATATACAGGTATAAAAACTGTAACAAATGGATTAGACACGTTTCCACCTCAATTTCTCCATAAAACCACTTAATTAACTAGTTTTTTTATATGTTTTCCGAACACTATTGGCGAAAGATTCCAATGAGAAATTTGTACGAGCATGTAAATAAAGATTCTCACCCATTTCTTTTAACTTTCCTTTTTGCTTCAGTTCGTATAAATCCGATATTTGTTTCACTAAGTTTTCAACATCACCCACATTGATGATGCGTCCATAATTTTCATTCGGAATGAGCGATTGAATGCCACCAACATCAGTGGTAACAACTGTCCTTTTTGCCCTTGCCGCTTCTAATAATACTAGAGGAAAGCTTTCACTTTTTGACGTTAACAATGAAATATCACATAACTCGAGTAATTCTGGTATATCTTTACGATATCCTAAAAATTTTACATTTTTTGTCAAGCCTTTTTCTTTAACCATAGATTGCAATTCATCCATACGAGACCCATCACCAATTAAAACAAGTTGGAACTTGCTAGACAATTTGACTAACTGTTCCATTGCCTCAATAGCTGTTTCGTGATGTTTCACCGGTTCCAGTCTTGCCACCATCATGATGACAAAATCATCTTTGGAAAGTTGAAACTCTTCACGAGAGTAAGCCCGTTTCGGACATACATTAAAATCAATTCCATTTAATATAGTACAAATTTTCTTTTTATCTGCACCTAATTTAATTAAATTCGTACGGAAACGCTCGGATATTGCCAAGATTTGATCTGCAGATTTGATAGCAAACACGTTTAAACGGGTAAAAAATCTCCCCTTTAAACCATAACCGATAAAATCATCTAGCGGATTACTATGAACCGTCGTATACCAAATGAAATTCACTTTTCTTTTTAGCATATAGGAAATGACATTCGCCCTTGGCCCATGCGAATGAATAATATCGATATTATTTTTTATCACATATTGTTTAATTTGATTGATAATTGAAATATCGAATTGATGTTTCTGTTTAAAAATCACAACATGAATGTTTTTTTCACGGGCACGCTTCGCCATCTCACCTTCTGAAAAAAGCCCGAGCGTAATGTTACCAGTCTCTTTTAATTGACCTAGTAAAGACAAAATATGGAACATTCCGCCGCCAGTCTCATTACCTGCATTTAAATGTAAAACATTCATTGTCAACAGATCACCCTTTACTTTCGATTGACTAATACTTTTATAAGAAATTTTGGTAAAACTAACATTCGTTTGAAACGTCTTGGCTCTTGTATTAATCTGTATAACCATTCTAAGTTTAATTTAATCCATATTTCCGGTGCCCGTTTTACTTCACCTGCCCAAACATCAAAGCTCCCACCTAAACCGATAAAAAGTCCTTTACTGAAACGATGCATATGTTTAGTAATCCAATATTCTTGTTTCGGAAATCCTAAGGCAACAAATATGAGATCTGGCTTTAAATCCACAATTTCTGTAACTAGATCTTCATTTTCGATATCAATATAACCATGATGGCGACCAACAATATTGATCTTTGGATGTTTCGCTTTAATATTTTTATATGCTTTTTCTAACGTCGTGTCCTTCGCACCTAGTAAATACACTTTAAGATTTAGTTGTTCAGCCTTATGTAATAGTTTTCCCATTAAGTCAAATCCCGAAACCCTCTCTTTAAGAGGTGTTTTTAATATTTTTGAAGCGATGACAACGCCAATACCATCAGCTGTAATAAAGTCAGCTTTGTTAAGCGTTTCACGATAAACGGGATCTGTATTCGCCTTTGTAACAATTTCTGGGTTTGCTGTGACAACGAATGTTTTTTCTTCGTTTAATAAACGTTCTTCAAAAATTTGTAAAAATTCTTCCATCGAATAGTTATCGAATTTAACATTTTGTACATGTACCGTTTTCAAGTAAATTCCTCCGATAATAGTATAAGAAATCTCTCATATACTATTTTTTATTATAATGGAATGTCATTAATACATTTTTGTAAAAACATTAATTTTTTGTAATTTTTTATAAAGTAGTTAGACTTTCCATTTGAAATAATGTACACTTTTAACTGTTTATAATAAGTAAGTATAACACTTGCCATACTATTTTAAAGAACTACATTTGTTTCCCCTTGGTTTCATTTTGTGTAAAAGGAAATTAAGTCCATGCGAGGTGTCTTTATGTTTCAATCATTCAAATCTTATCCCTTTCATCGGCTCGTAAAACTTTTTATTGTTTTACAACCTATTCTTGATATTTTAACATATTTTTCTATTACGTATTTACAACTCAATGTGACGATTGGAATTCTTATTCGCGTGCTTTTTATGACTGTTTCCATATTTTATATCTTTTTCGGCAATGAACATCGTTATAAAAAAATGGTTACGATTTATTTGTTTGCATTGTTTATCGCGATCGGCATCAGTTTTATTTTAAACTTGTTTACAAAACCATACTTTCATTTCTTCTCAGAAGTTCAATATGTTGTAAAGGCAGTATATTTCCCTACTATGTTCTGTGCTATTATGCTAATGTTCTCTGAACAGTCAAAAAACACAGATCGTAAAAAAGAGCTTCTATCTGCTGTCACCATTGCAATGACAATCACTGCCTTGTCGCTGTTTACTTCAATTATTACAAATACCTCTAGTAATACGTATACATACGTAAAACTTGGATTCACAGGTTGGTTTTTTGCAGGAAACGAATTAAGTGCCATCGTGGCCGTCTGTTTTCCGTTACTGTTTGTGTATTCCATTATACAGACAAAGGCTTGGAAAGATTTCATTTATTGGATACCGACGATATTTTTAGCCGTCTGCGCTCTGTTAATTGGGACTAAAGTCAGCTATCTTGCTATTTTAGCTACCATTATCATTGCAGTCATTTTTACTTTTGTGTATTGGCTGATCAATTTAAAAAACGAGAAGCGAAGGACTATTTACCAACGTACTTTTATTATTTCACTATGTTTAGCCATTTTTTATATTGTGATCACCCCTATCACACCTGCTTATTTAAACTTAACAGGGGACTATCAAACAATTAATGATGCACTGCAAGCAGAAGTAAAAGAACCTGATCTTTCAAATGAAGACGTGATACAAATAGAAAACGATCAAGAAAAAGACCCTTTCCTTCAATCACCGTTGTTGAAAATTTTATTAAGCTCTCGCAACGTTTATTTCGAACAAGTATATACTGATTATGTTCATTCGAGTATGTGGCATAAATTCTTTGGTCTCGGTTACGCAGGCATTTACGAACATAGTCCCAAACTAGTTGAAATGGACTTTTTTGACTTATTCTTTTCCTTCGGAATTATTGGATTTTTGTTACTGATTGTACCGATTATGATTGTGTTCGCTTCAATGATTAAACATATGGTTACCCGTGTTAAAACATTCTTCCAGCCTGAAAACATTTTATTTATCATATCTATTGGACTTGGCCTTGGTGTTGCATTTTTTGCGGGGCATGTATTATATGCACCGGCAGTTAGTATTTACTTAGCGGTAGCTTCTGTACTCCTGATTTACAATTCACAACAGAAACAGTAAATTTTATATCATAAAGAAGGATTGTCTTTGAATTCGTGCTTTTTAAGTACAAATTTCTCAGACAATCCTTCTTGATTATTCTTTAACTAAATAACCTTCTAAAAAAATTGATAAGTGGCTGTTTTCCTCTCCCTACAATTCCAACAACCTCAGCCAATCCATAAACCAAAAACATCCAAATCGAAAATATAATCATGGAATATTCGATGGACGTGCTTGAAAAAATAATCGCTAACAAAGCAAACATGCTACTAATCCCGTATATGATGAGAACCGTGTTTCGGTGACTGAATCCAGCTGCCAAAAGTTGATGGTGAATATGCTTCTTGTCTGGTTTCATAATTTTTTCTCCATTAACCAACCTTCGTATAATGGCAAACAATGTATCAAAAATCGGAAACGCTAACAGAATGATCGGAACAATAAAGCTAAATAGGGTGATTTTTTTAAACAAACCTAATATGGAAATTAACCCAATTGAATAACCGAGAAAAAGCGATCCTGTATCTCCCATATAAATACTGGCAGGGAAAAAATTATGATATAGAAAGCCAATGTTACTTCCAATTAATACAATACATAAACATGCTACAAATAGTTGACCATCCATGATCGCCATAATAAAGATACTAAGCAACGCAATAGCTGAAGTGCCTGAAGCTAAACCATCCAATCCATCGATTAAATTAATTGCATTTATAATACCGATCATCCAAAGAAAAGTAAGGATGATGCTTAATAGGGGGCTTAGTTCAACAATCCCCAAAAATGGAAGTGTAATCTTTTCAATGATAACTCCAGCCAAAATTAAGGAAAGAATGGCTACGAATTGACCAAGTAACTTCATAACAGGTTTTAATGTAAAAATATCGTCTAAAATCCCTGTAATCAAAATGATGGTCGCTCCAACTAAATATGAATAAAAAAAAGGATGGTCTGGTTGTAGATAAAATAAACCTAAGAAAGAACCGAAGGCAATGGCCAGTCCCCCTAATAAAGGCACAGGTTCCTTTTGGATTTTCCTTTGATTCGGTACATCCATGATGTTTAATCTTACAGCGATATATTTAATTAGATAGGCAAGTAAAAATGAAATCACAGTCGACAAAGCAAATGCAATGACAAGATCAAGATAAGATATCATAATAAACCTCTGATGTTTTTTTTACTTATTATTTTGGACAAGGAGGGATCTTTTTATGAAATTTTTAAATGATACAGGTGTAAGTAATTGTCGTAAGACATTTTAAGCGTTCCTACTTTTATATTTGTATGAAAAAACCATCCTTATAACAGGATGGTCGTTAACGCTTCGTATTCTTTTTTCCATCGATCCAGTTCAGTAGTGGTCGATAATTTGAACTAATTAAACCAGTTACTTCAACGATTAATTCAATCGCGATTAACAAGATTACGATTAACACTGATGCACCCCATAGTGTTGCACGAGTAAACAAAATTGCAGCTAAACTAAATAACGCACTTAATAAGTAAATTAATACAACCGCTTGGCGATGAGAAAAGCCCAATCGTAAGATACAATGATGTAGATGGAATTTATCAGGCGCAGATATTGGTTTCTTTTGTACTAGACGGCGAATAATCGCAAACGTTGTATCAATAATTGGAACCGCTAATATGATAATTGGGATTAAAAGTGAGAAAATTGCTGCACTTTTGGTTAGTCCAATCACTGATAGCACACTAATCATATAACCGAGAAACATGGATCCGGTATCACCCATAAAAATTTTCGCCGGATAAAAATTGAAAACTAAGAAACCAAGTGTACTACCTAAAAGGATAAGACCTAATAATGCAATTATCGGATGACCTAAACTTAGCGCAAGAACTGAAATCGTAATTGTTGCGATAGAGGATATACCTGCTGCTAAACCATCTAATCCGTCAATAAAGTTGATCGCATTTGTAATCGCTACGATCCATAAGATCGTAATCGGTATTGCTGTCCAACCAAAGTGAATAATATCACTATTTGGTATAGTAATAAAATCAATTTGGATTCCGCCAATTACCGTTACAGTAGCTGCAATCAGTTGGCCGAAGAATTTGACTGGTGCAGATAATCCTTTCCAATCATCCATTATTCCGACAAATACCATAATTGATGCCCCAAAAAGAATTGGCCATAACTTAAATTGACCCGGTATAAATATGAAATAACCAATCATAAAACTTATAAAAATAGCAAATCCGCCTAAACGGGGCATAATTTTTTGATGAACTTTTCGTTTATTCGGTTTATCTACAGCGCCAATTTTAATGGCAAATTTTTTAACAAAAGGAATTAACAGGAGAGATACAATAAAACTTATTGCGATCGGTAAAATGAATACCATTACTATTGTCCTCCTAAAACTTCTATTTTCTAATAGAATAGAAGTTTTATTATATGTTTTCTAGCAAACAAATCGTACCTTCAAATTTTATTTGAATTCATCATAAGTGATTCAATTCTAAAAATCAAGACAGTTCAAATAAATGTAATATAAAGATTATATTAATAAAATGTAAATTGTATGAATGGCTTATATTTATATTGCCAATGATATTTTATCAATTTAATATTTATCTTAATGTTTTTGAATGAATTAATCAATTTTTTTCACTTTAACACTGATGCATCGTAAATTTACCTATGTTATAATACATTTAATTTAAATTAGATAACAATTTAGTTGAAAGTTTCCGAATTCTTGTTATCCTAATGATTAGACGAAATTTTTGATATTTGGTTACATCATAATTTGTTTTATGGAGGTACATAATGAAAAAAATCAGAAAAGCAATTATTCCTGCAGCAGGGCTTGGTACACGTTTTTTACCAGCAACGAAGGCAATGCCGAAAGAGATGTTACCAATCGTTGATCGACCAACAATTGAATATATTATTGAGGAAGCTGTAGAAGCTGGAATTGAGGACATTATTATTGTCACTGGTAAAGGAAAACGCGCCATCGAAGATCATTTTGACCGTGTACCGGAGTTGGAAAAGAATTTAGAGGATAAAGGAAAATGGGAATTACTTGAAAAAGTAAATTATTCTTCCAATTTAGCGAATATCCACTATATACGTCAAAAGGAACCGAAAGGGCTCGGTCATGCGGTTTGGTGTGCTCGCCACTTTATCGGTGATGAACCATTCGCTGTTTTACTTGGTGATGATATTGTTAAAAGCGAAAAACCTTGTATTAAACAATTAATGGAAAAACACGAGGAAACATATTCTTCGGTTATCGGTGTGCAACAGGTACCCGACCACGAAACACATCGTTACGGCATTATCGATCCACTCTCTAATGAAGATCGACTATATCAAGTACAAAACTTTGTTGAAAAACCTGCACCAGGAACCGCTCCTTCTAATTTAGCCATTATGGGTAGATATATTTTAACCCCACAAATCTTCCAATTTTTAGAAGAGCAAGAAGTTGGTGCCGGCGGCGAAATCCAATTAACCGATGCAATCCAAAAATTGAACCGAATCCAACGCGTATTTGCTTACGATTTTGAAGGCCGTCGTTACGATGTTGGTGAAAAAATCGGTTTTATTAAAACAACAATTGAATTTGCATTAAAAAATGACGAACTACATGATGATGTCTTACACTTTATGAAAGAATTAATTGAACAAGAAGAAAAGCAAAAAGCTGAAGTAAATGAAAAATAAATTTTAAACCACGGGACCTATTGTAAGGTCCCTAACTTTTAGATCTATAACTAAAATATTTCCATCCATTCTTCACGCAAAGATACTTTATTCTATAATAATAAACGATTATAATACTAATGATTAATAGGCAAAATTACCCAAATTATAGAATTCTTCCTTTAAAACCAATAGATAGCAAACCTTTTTGGAATCATATTTAATATAAACAACGCTTGTTTGAATAGATTAACGATTTCCTTGCACATAAGTTCATATGTAGGATAGAATTCTAATATATATAAAGTGAACCTGTAATGATAAGACGTGATTTAGGAGGTTTCATTTTGAAAAACATATACCAACAACAATGGCAATTGTTTAAGCAATCTTATTGGAAAACCTTTGTTAGCCTATTCTTGTTATTTATAATAGCAGCGTTCGTGAGTTATAATTATATGTTAAATAATCAAGCTCTCATGAATGAATTTATGTTACAAATCATGCAAATGTTTGAAGAAACGGAGTTATTAAAACCAGGTACGAGTTCACCAGAACTTGCCTTGGGATTGTTTATAAATAACACAAGAGCATCCTTATTAATTGCTTTGACTGGTTTTATTCCCATTTTCTTACCTGCCCTTTCCATTTTATTTTTTAACGGGGCCATTATGGGTGTACTGTTTGCATTTATGAGTACACATGGTGTTGAAGTGTCCATATTTTCAATGCTCATGACCGGAATCGTTCCCCATGGAGTCTTTGAAATCCCAGCCGTTATATTATCAGGAGCCATTGCTTTTTATTTATCTCTTGGCATATTCCGAAAACTGAACGATCGTCAATATTCATTTAAAACTTGTGTACTTAATGCAGGTAAGACTTTCTTATTTGTCGTTGTGCCGTTACTTATCATTGCGGCCATCGTCGAAGCCTTTATTACACCTTTAATTATGACTTCTACAGTGATTTAAAGAAGTTGAGACAATCGTTCTTTGAGTGATCGCTATAGAATAGATGATATTTCACCTTATAAAAAATCGCCTTGAATATAAAAATCCCGAACCATTCAGGTATCGGGTTTTTTTGTGCAATATTATAGAACGACTTATAGCCATTTTTCAATTGTTTCCAAATGTTAACATCCCCCTTTCAACAACCCACTAAAAAAACAAACAAATTATTGGTATAATAAAGGAATAAAATCAGGAGGTTGGCCAAGTTTGGAAACTTACGGCCAAATGATTCCAAGGAGGATTTTTTCTGTGAATTCGGTTCCATCACTGTTTTTACATAAATATAGCGATTATTTGTTGGAACAATTAGATCCACACCAAGCTGAAGATTTACAAAAGGTTGAAGACGGCTTTAGCCTATATCGGGAAGGAATGGTACAAGATTTATATGTGGAAAAGAACTTTGTCATGTCATCCGTCTTTGATGGAAAAAAATTCGATTGTTTATTCCACACCCATTTATTTTCTTTAAATACATGTAATTGTAATCAACGTCTTTGTCAGCATATGATGGCAAGCTTCTTTGCTATGTATAGCGAAACAGGAAATGCAGAAACATGGATCAACGAATGGAAGTTACACCATAATTTTGAGGATAAAGCTTCCCCTAAAACAGTTGTTTCCAATAGCAAAAAAGCAGAAATTGACTTATACAAGCAGTGGATCGATTTAACAGACCATCTTTTTGAAAAGGAGATTTTATCGAATAAATCTATGCCCCCTTATCTATTAAATTTACATGGTTTAGTATTATTAAAGAAGTTAATGAATCATTATGATGCGGGGTATGAATTTCGGAAGCTTTTCCAAATCGTTGTAAATGTGCGACTTTTAGAAAAGCTATTAGATTGGTTTATCTCAAGCCGTTATAGTTATCAAGAAATTGAGGATATGTGTAAACAACTCGTTGAAGCCATTCAAACCAATATCGAAACGGAAACGAATCATTTACCGAATCCTCTACCTTTTTCCTATGATCCCATTTGTGAAAAATTGCGAGGAAATGTTCGGGAACTCCTCTTTTTACAAGGTGCCTTTGACCACGTTGTGTTACAAATTTATCGGTTACTTTGGCAAAATTTGTTTCACCAAAAGAAGCTGCGTAAAGAAGAATTGGCATTTGCAGAAAAGACGGCGGCAAAAAGTGATACAAAGTCGTCATGGCGTGTGGCATATTCATTCCAATTACTCATCTCTGGTCAAGTAAACGATGCCGTTTCAGTCATTGAATCAAGTGGTCCGGAACATTCGATATATATTTTGGACTATATGGACTACTTTGCTAAAAAGAATGATTGGAATAGCGTTAAACGTTTAGCGCATTCTTTTGTTCAACATGTAAAAACCTATATGGAACAAGCAGACAATCCGTGGCGGTTTATCAATTATGTAGATTCAATCTTTGAACAAGTATCTGAACATACGTTATCCTTTGATTTACAGGAACAAGTACTTGTTGAGATGCTGCCATATAGCCGGAAACGTTTAGCCAATTTTTATTTTGAACGAAAAAATATAAACGGATGCTAGAATTTATACAAGTATCAGGATTTTGGGAACCGGATAGAGAACAGCTCCGTTTAATCCAAAAGGAATCACCCGAATGTTTACTGCCTTACTATCATCGTGAAGTCATGAAAGCAATTGAACGAAAAAATCGGAAAAGTTATAAAGAAGCGGTCCGATATTTGAAAAAGTTACGGACCATTTATAAAAAATTGAACAAAGAAACAACCTGGGAATATTATTTAGAAAATCTTTTAGAAGATACGAAACGGCTACGGGCCTTTCAAGAAGAATGTCAGAGGGGAAAGTTAGTACATGTTGAAAATGAAGCAATTCGCAGTTAATTGCATACCGATTAAAAAAGGATTCTTTTTTCTATTTGCCTATGACAACGAAGGTATCGCAGAATGTCACCATTGGGTTGAACCGCTCTTTCAATGGCATAAAGGGACATTCTACGGTTCAACCTTAGAGGCGAACGAGGTCGAGGTTTCCATCGGAAATCGAATGATGCGCGTTGAAGGGGTTACAATTCATACGTTAGATGCGTTAGAGTTGTTTGGCACAGAACCTTTTAATGCGTTTGTTCGTTGGGATTTTGATGACTTTTCTCAAACGTTAATGGCGATATCCCCTGTGATATACGAAAGTATAGTCAAGGGAGCATTTGGTCCGGATTTTGGTGCCTGGCAGAAAGGGATGTTCCAATGGAAAGTACCAGAACGGGTCTGGAATGAATTTTTACCTGGCTTTTGGGAAACAAAGGTTGACGGCTGGTATGATCTTGATGGTAAAACGGAACCTATTCAAATGAAAGATTTTGTTACCTTTTTATTCAATGATGGCGTGGAAATCTTTTTAACTCGGAAGCCCCTTAAAGAACGAAATTGGCAAGAGAAAAAAGAAGTGTTGGAAAATGCGCTAGAACAAGGGATGGATTTAGCTTCCTTCTTTGATGAAAAGCGCTTTTTACAATGGGTGGGAATGGAAGAAAGTCAATTCCCTTTTTCCTTTGGTTTGCAACTGGAAGAACCACAGGAAGACGGGGATATGTGGCATTTGACGACCATTTTACGTGACCGAAAAAAGCAAGATACTATCTTTGTATTAAAAAATCACGCTGGTCGTGGATCACGAATTCCGAAACGGTGGCAGCAATATGCAGATGAAATTGTAGCGGAACAAAAAAGGATTTGCCGGTTTATTCCCTGGTTGGCCAACGAGGAAGTTGATTTTACACTGGAAGATGAAATTGTGTTAGAAGATCCGGCAAGACCACCGCTCCTAATTAAAGAGGAACTTTTTGAAGATGAAGCCCTTGACTTTTTAACAGTAGAAAGTGAAAAGTTATTGCTCCTTGGTGTCGAGATTCTCTTACCATCATGGTGGGAGTCAATGAAAAACGCCAATATGCGCCTGAAAGCTCAAGTGAAGTCCGGTTCTTCGCCATCCTTTGTTGGTTTAGATGCACTGTTAAATTTCGAATGGCGCGTATCAATGAACAACGTCGATTTGTCAGAAGCAGAATTTCGAAAACTGGTGGAAGAAAATCGACGATTAGTCAATATCAATGGGCAATGGATGAAATTAGACCCTGCGTTTATCAAAAAAATGCAAACGTTGATGGAAAAAGCAGAAAAGGAAGGCATGCGGGTTCAGGACTTTATCCAGCAACAATTATTATATGGTGACGATGAATTTGATTTGGAAGATGATGTGGATGAAGACAACGATCAAAGTCTTTTTGCGAGAATTCAAATCGAACTTCATCCAAAATTGCGGGAGTTCGTTGCGAACTTAGTTGATTTGTCTGACTTGCCTGATGAAAAAGTACCAGCTGATTTACAAGGTGAACTTCGACCTTATCAACGAAAAGGGATGAATTGGCTGTACTTCTTAAGACAATACAGCTTTGGTGCTTGTTTAGCCGATGATATGGGACTTGGAAAAACCATTCAGTTGATTGCTTATTTATTGTTAGTGAAGGGACGGGAAACAGAGTCGGGACCTGCGTTAATTATATGTCCAACTTCTGTTTTAGGTAACTGGCAAAAAGAACTGGAAAAATTCGCGCCAAGTTTGAATGTGTATTTACATTATGGATCAAATCGGGCAAAAGGGAAAGAGTTTACCGGTTTGTTTCAAGAGGTTGAAAAGCAAAAAGATCCTATTAAGTTATTTGAGCCAGAACAATACGATGTTGTATTGACAACATATGGTTTGTCTCACCTTGATTTTGATGAACTGTCTACCGTTAACTGGGGAACTATTGTGCTTGACGAAGCGCAAAATATAAAAAATGCGGCAACGAAACAATCTCGTGCCATTCGCAAGTTGCGAGGTAATCATCATATTGCTTTAACTGGTACACCGATGGAAAACCGATTAACGGAATTATGGTCGATTTTTGATTTTATAAATAAAGGCTATTTAGGAAGCCTTTCCCGCTTCCAAGAACGTTTTGTTATACCCATTGAACGGGAACATGATGAGAAAAAGATTGAAGAGTTACGAAGATTAATTCGCCCATTCCTGCTCCGCCGGACGAAAAAAGATGAAGAAGTTGCACTAAACTTACCGGATAAAATTGAACAAAAGGCTTATTGTCCATTAACTGGCGAGCAGGCGGCAATATACGAGCAAATCGTGAGAGACACCTTCGATCGAATCGCAGAATTATCTGGTATACAACGTCGAGGTTTAGTATTGCAGTTGCTTGGTCGGTTGAAACAGCTTTGTGATCATCCCGCATTGTATTTAAAAGAAATGAATTGGGCATCGAGTGAAGATTTAATCAAACGTTCGACGAAATTGGAAAAACTAGTGGAGATTTTTGATACTATTTTAGCCCAACATGAAAGTGGATTAATTTTTACCCAATATATTGGGATGGGTGAAATCATCCAATCGGTTCTCGAAGAACGTTATGGGGTTCGCGTGCCATTTTTAAATGGCAGTACGAATAAACAACAAAGGGATAAAATGATTGCTGAATTTCAAAATGGCGATTTTCCTATTTTGTTATTATCCTTAAAAGCAGGTGGAACTGGTTTGAATTTAACGACGGCAAACCATGTTATTCATTATGACCGTTGGTGGAATCCTGCTGTCGAAAATCAAGCAACAGACCGAGCCTATCGAATTGGACAAACAAAATTTGTCCATGTCCATAAGTTTATTGCAACGGGCACTTTGGAAGAAAAAATAGATGCGATGCTTGAGAAAAAACAAGCATTGAACGAAGAAATTATTCAAAGTGATCAATGGATTGTCGATCTGTCTGATGATGAATTATACGATATTTTACGGTTAGACTAATAAGTAATAAGATAATGTTAGAAGACTTAGAAAGCCTTTTGTTGCTTCTTGCTTCATCATACTCGCAATTTAATGATTGTCCCTGAGAACTTCTTGGGGACAATCGTAATGGATATCAACGTTTTTTAACTCTAAGCCGTCTTAACAAGATGCTTTCCAGATTTCTATTTTCAATATTTAAAATTAACGAAAAAAGCCAGATGACTCGCACCTGGCTAGTTGGAAGGACGCTAGGGGAATATTAAGATTAAGATATTAGTGATGGGCTATTCTGATCTAGTATGATAAAAACTTACCTCATTCTTGCAGTTATCCCTTATTTTGTTTCATTTTTCCTTCAATCTTTTGTCACTCATCGTTCCTTTTCTCAACATGCTTTTGTTTTCCCAGTTTACGTTATCTTTTGATCGCCTATTGAAATCCTCATTTTTGTTTTTGTTAGATTGCCTTGTCTATTTTACCTTGCCTTTTCTACATGTCAGTTTTTTACCTTTTCTCTTTTCAGATGATATTCTGTAGTCTCTATTCACTATCCCTTCCCACAACAAATGGTTCTTCATTTTCTTTTGACTTTTCCCTACAATAATGATTCCTTTTCCTTATACTCCTCAATGGTTTACATTTCTTCCTTTTCTCTTTCAACTTCGAGCCTTCTCAACTTCTCTTCTAATTCAACGATTTTTTCATTTGTTTTGCCAAGTATTCGAATGAGAAATTGGACCATTTCTTCTAGTTGGTGGTTCTGATCAAACTTTACTTGCAACACCACCTCCTCCTTTCTTTAAGATAACTTATGCTTGACCAGCAGCGATCGGTTTTTCACTCTTTTCTTCTTTTTCTTTTTCTTGCGGTTTGCTGCTTAAAAACCGGACATTGTCTGCGACAACATCGGTTACATAAATTTTTCTTCCTTCATGGTTTTCATAACTTCTCGTTTGTATTCGGCCAGTTATGCCAATAATGGTTCCTTTACGACAATATTGGACCGTATTTTCGGCCGTTTTTCTCCAGAGGGTACATTGGACAAAGTCAGTTTCAATTTCTCCATTACTATTTCGATAATTACGGCTAACAGCTAAGGTGACATTCGCTACCGCAGTCCCGTCTTGCGTAATTTTTAGTTCAGGATCTTTCGTTAGCCTTCCAACAAGTGTCACCTGATTGATCAAATGATGTTTCCCTCCTTTCCTTTTGCTGCCTTTATTTTAGTCCAGTAACTATCATTTGTAAAATTTCGATTTTTTAGTTTTTAATGATTTTACCATGATTTTACCTACTTTTACCCATTCAAAATTTAATTTTCAATGTAAAAGTCTACTAGGAAAATCATTTTTTATAATAATTTTTTCTTTTTTTTTATGACGTTTTTATGTAAAAATAACGCTTTTTTATTAAAGAAAATGAAAAAGAATATGCAACGTGATAAAGTAATATTAAGAACAATCCGACATTTTTTGGGAAGGTGATGCGTTTGAAAACGTTTAAATTAGTATCCTTTTATTTAGTAGATAAAAAAGGGGATGTCGTTTCTATCCCGTTAATTGATGCCCTTATTATTAATAAAGAGAATGAAATCAATACGTGGATCATTGAGGTTTTTGTTGATAAAAAATATTTGGACCTATTCCAAGAATATTCATCCGAAGAGAAAATCTCAGTATATACTGTCATTACTAAAAAAGATAACGAACCGGCACCTTTTCTAGTTCAAATTATTTCTCAAAAAGTAATCGGGGAAAACGCTAGTATTTTATTTGAAGGCAAATTGAACCGAACAACGGGATACGCTGAACAGTTGTTAGAGGCACTACTGGAAACGGGGCTTGGTGGAAATGAATTACTTACGTCTTTTAAACAAAAAATGAAAGATAAAACAGAAATCATTCGCAAAAAGAAACTTTAAACCAACACTTAAAAAAATCAGGGGAAATAGTGTATCTTCCCCTGGGCATACTTAAATCATTCATTATTTATTATCTTTCCGATCTTCGTCACGTACATCATCAGGGTCTTCAATGATATCTTCACCATTATTCTTATCATCATCTAAAACGTCATCGTCTAAGTTATCCTCTAATATACCATCATCATCATTCACACCACGATCACGATCTCCATCGTCTGTATCATTATCCTCCATTAACCCATCTTTATCATTGACATCATCATTTAAATCTTGATTTTCATCTACATTATTATCTTCTGGAGGGGCAGGATCTTCCTCGTTATTTGCACAACCAAATAATAAAGCTGAAGCTAGAATTGAGCTTCCTAAAATTTTTAACCAACGATTCATTATTTTACTCCTTTCTAATACATAAGTATTGACCTTATCTACGGTCAATGTTATATTGCCCAAAATTTTAAAGAACTTGCATAGATTAAATTTTTCCTTTCAAATTTTATAACGTGAACTTGCTTGTAAGAACCCTTTCATTTTGGGCAATACTATAATTTACGTATTTATTTTTACAATATTTACCTTGAATAAGAGGAGGAAAAAGATGACTTTTAATGAAGTTATGGCTTTGATCTTACCTTCTTTGATTGGGTTGCTATTTTATTTAAAATTAACTGAGGAAAAACTTAACATTATGGAATTATTCGGAATTTTGTCTTTATTTATGTTTTTGACAAACTTTATTTGTTACACGATTGTATATTATTTTAGAGAAAAACAGCAATTTTTATTTACCCCTTCTTTTACGATTAAATACAGCATGACTGCCCTAGTTATTGTCCTCATCATTGTAATTGTTTACAGATTTTTGGAATTAAACGTAAAAGTGAAACTAAAGGTGGAGAATAAGAAAAAATGATCCATATTGTGAAAACGTTAATTTCTATTATTTTTCTTAGTTGTTCTTCACTCATTATTACCGTTACATTTTATATCCTTGTTCAATTTTCAAATCAAAATGTTGATGAAATTATTTATACGTTAGCAAATGGATTAAAAGGGGCGGCACCAGAAGTTTTCCAATCTGCAATAAAACAAAGTATTGTTCCATTTATTGCCGTTTTTTTATTACTCATCCTACCTTTAAAAAATTTTAGTAAAAGAAAATATATTATTGAGCTTCATTTTAATAAAAAAATGGTCGGTTTCAATGTCAATCCAATTGCTTGGACTTCTCAATATCGAATTTCTTACGGGATTATCTCTTTCCTTATCACGGTCCTGCTTTCATATCAAATTATTGGAATTGATGATTATATAAAAAGACTTTCCGATTATACTACGATTTATGAGGATTATTATATTGATGGTAGAAAAATTGCCATTGAATTTCCTGAGCAAAAGCAAAATCTAATTCTCCTTTATTTGGAATCAATGGAAAACACAATGATGGATCGGGGAAGCGGTGGTGGATGGGACTACAACGTTATACCTGAATTAACTGCACTTGCCGAAAATCATTTGAATTTTTCACATACAGATCAAATTGGTGGAGCATTCCCCATTTCACGTACCCAATGGACGATAGCCGGATTAGTATCTACAACGGCAGGCATACCGTTACATATACCAATCGGTGATAATAATTATACTAATTACGAAAACTTCCTAGCCGGAGCTTATACGTTAGGGGATATTTTACAAAATGAAGGTTATCAATTAGGATTTATCGCTGGTTCTGAAGCAGAATATGGCGGACGGAAAAATTATTTTACAAAACACGGTAATTACGAAATATTTGATTTGAATCGATCCATTCAGGAAGGTCGAATGAAAATTGAAGATAAAGTTTGGTGGGGATTCGATGATTCAGATCTTTTTGCATGGGCTAAAGAAATACTTATTGATTATGCGAGCCAAGATGAACCTTTTAGTTTTACGATATTAACTGTAAATACACACTTTCCTGACGGCTATTTAGAAGATGAAACAAAAGCCCCGTTTCCAACACAGTATGAAAATGTCTATGCCCATACATCTAAACAAGTGCATGAGTTTGTAGAGTGGTTTAAATCACAATCGTTTTTTGACCAAACAACCTTAGTCATACTCGGTGATCATTTAAGTATGCAATCGGATGATTTTTATAAAGTTAAATTAGCAGACAATTATGAAAGGACAACATATAATGTTTTCATTAATACGAAAGAAGAACCCGTTAAAACCAATAACAGGAAATTTACAAATTTAGATTTATATCCAACAATCCTCGCAAGTCTAGGGGTTAAAATCGAAGGGGATCGACTTGGACTAGGAACTAATCTCTTTTCCGAAAAACAAACACTTGTAGAAGAATTGGGCTATAGCTATTTGAATCGTGAATTAGACAAAAACTCACTTTTTTATAACAATTCTATCCTCCAAGATGATTATATAAAAATGTTAGAGCAGGGAAAGTAAAAACAATCATAATCAAAACAGTCCAAGAACTTGCAGTTTATAGAGCCTTGGACTGTTTGTCATACATCGAAATATACTCTTTTTATTGAATCGCAAACATAATATCTGTTTGACATGCAACTTCGCCATCAACGGTTGCAACCGCACGACCTTTCCCAATTGGTCCGCGTACCCTTGTAATTTCTACTTCTAACCGTAATGTATCACCAGGTTTTACTTGACGTTTAAAACGACAATTGTCAATACCTGCAAATAACGCCAGTTTACCACGGTTTTCTTCCTTACCGAGAATAGCAACAGCACCAACTTGTGCTAATGCTTCCACAATGAGAACACCTGGCATAACGGGATATTCTGGAAAATGACCTTGGAAAAAAGGTTCATTTGCTGTAACATTTTTGATTCCAACGGCACGCTTATCCTCTTCTATTTCTACGATTTTATCAATTAGTAAAAACGGATACCGATGGGGAATCACCTTTTTAATTTCGTTTATATCGAGCATCCTATATTTCCTCCTTCATAAATATTGACGCAACTATGTATGAATTTATTAACGCATATGAACCGTAAAAATGCAACCTTGGATAAATGTATGAATAAAAATCACTCACAAAAAATACGGAAGCTTTTTTACTATTCTGCTTCCGCTGGTGTTCCCTCATCAATAATGTCAGTAATATGTGACCATGTTGATGGTTTAAATACGTCTGACGGGCTACCCTCTCCAATGACACCATAACCGATCATTGCACCAATTAAGAAAAATACCACAACAAGAACGAGGACAATGATGATTCTAAGCCAAATCGGTATCAGTTTTACACGCAGTTTTTTCGGCTTTCTTACCCTTTGTTTTTCTTCTTTTGTATTTTCATGTTTTTGTTGACGTCGCTCTTGACGGGTTTCACTTTGAACATCTATATTTTCCACAATCGTTCAATCCCCTTTTTTCAGACTGCATGAAAGCCCACAAACTTTCATTCGAAATGATCTTATGATTTATTTCGCTACCAAACCATTTCAATCCTTTGATATATTAGGGTGTTTGTGTAGAATAACCATTCCAAATCACAGCAGTTGACTAGTATGATTTTTAAAAAGTGAATGAACTTCTAAACTTATGTTTATGATAAGTAGTAAAAATCATGCTTGTTATTATTTACTAAATGAAATGCAACTAACGTATGCCATTCACTAAACCAGACATTTGATCAGCTAAAGTAATGGCTCTTGCTTGTAATTGGTAGGCGCGCTGGGTTTGTATTAAATTCGTCATTTCTTCAATTAAATCAACGTTCGATTGTTCTAATGCTTGATGTTGCAATCCAATTTGGTCACGTGCCGCACCAACGAGTGGAACAATAAGATCATCAGCTGTTATATCATCGTTTTGGAAGTGATCAGGTATTGTTAATAAATTGTTTCCTGTTTTAACAAGGGCTTGCGGATTATGGATTTGTACAATTCCTAAAGCAAAGCTTTCCGAATCACCAGTTTCATTGGAGAACGTAACCATACCATCATCGCCTAAAGCAACTTTTTTTAAATCACCATTAAAAATAATCGGGTTGTTGTCTTGGTCTAAAACATAATGCCCTTCACTCGTAACAAGCGCAACTTCCGAATCATTTATTGGTGATAAATAAAAGGCTCCATCTCTTGTGTAATGAATGTTTAATTCATTTCCATTTGGCGCCAACACTTTAAAATATTGGTTTGGTACAGTTAAAGCAAAATCTAAAGAACGACCGGTATCTTTTAGAGAACCTTGGGTTGCTATCGTTTGAATTTGACTAACTTTTCCACCCGTACCAATGCGAACACCCTCTGGAGTTAATCGTGGGGATCGATCACTTACCGAGTGGTTATTATGTTGCTGTATGAGGAGTTCTTGGAAGCTGGCGCGCTGCTTTTTATATCCTGTTGTATCCACGTTTGCGACATTATTACTAATAATATCTAGTTGTTTTTGCAATTGGCTCATCGTATTCAGTGCTGTATATGTAATTCGACTCAATCTTATTCACCTCAATATGGAAGAGAAAATAACTGAACGCATTTTTATTGAAACCTTGAATTTTAAATTTTACCGATCTCATTAACGGCTTTATCCATACTCCGATCATAAGCTTGTAAGACCTTTTGATTGGCCTCAAACGTACGATAGGCAGCAAGCATTTCTGTCATCGATTCAGTTGCATCGACATTCGAACGTTCAAGGTATCCTTGTTGTATAGAAAAAGAAACTTGATCATTTTCATAAGCAGAAGGTAAAGCTTGTCCATCATTCCATGCGAAAAGACCTTCTCCTGTTTTCGTTAATTCGGTTGGATTTTCAGCATAGCCAATACCAAGTCGTGCTACATTTTGACCATTTTGTTGTATCCAACCATCAGTGGTAACAGTAAACTGGTCACTTGTTAATTGAATTGGATTTCCAGCCGTATCTAATATATATTGGCCGTTTGCATTAGTTAAAAACCCAAAACCGTCTAACGTAAAGTTTCCATTACGTGTATATTGCAGGCCACCATCTGGATTTTCAACGGTAAAAAAAATGCTCCCAACCATTCCGTCCGCATTTGTTGGCATTGTAATATTATTTAATGCCAAATCCGTACTTAATTCCGTCTTATTCAAGTCCCCTTGTTTAAATTTGGGCGTCAAATCTTGTACATACACTCCCGTGTTAATTGAGCCAATTCGCGACATTTTGGTTGTTACATTTCCTGTTGGCGATTTCTCTGTCTCTAACCGTTGCAGTAACATTTCTGGAAAGGCACGTACCGATGATTGATCTGCTTTGTAACCAGGTGTATGAATATTAGCTAAGTTATTGGTTAGCATTTCTACTCGTCTTTGTTGTGTAAGCATCCCAGAAGCAGCATGATAAAAGCCTCGAAACATAATTTGAACCTCTCTTCCATTGTTGCAGTAAGAATGTGATCCATGACATTCTTTTCATCAATCCAACTTCTAGCGCTTTGCCGATCAAAAATCTCTACTATTTATTATAAACGATTTCTTTGTTTTCGGCAGTACATTTTATTTATAAAAAGAAACGCAAAAATCGATTATATTTCTTTATGAAGAAAAGGCAAACTATATTTATAAAACAGCTTGCCTCACAAAACATTAAATTAAGTTCCGTTTTTCAATTTTATCTACATTTTCTAACATGATTCCTGTACCTATTGCTACACAATCCATTGGATTTTCAGCGACGACGACAGGTACTTTTAATTGTTCAGCAAGTAATGTATCAATTCCGTGCAGTAATGCTCCACCACCCGTTAAGATAACACCTCGATCAATGATATCTGCTGATAATTCAGGCGGTGTTTTCTCTAATACATTTTTTGCAGCCTGGACAATAATTTCAACTGATTCACGTAAAGCTTCCTCAATCTCTGCTGAATGAACAGTGATTGTACGTGGTAAACCAGAAACTAAGTCGCGTCCGCGAATTTCCATCGATTCATCGCGAGAATTTGGAAAAACGGTTCCAATTTTAATCTTAATACTTTCAGCTGTACGTTCCCCAATTAATAAATTATATTTCTTCTTAATAAAATTTAAAATATCTGTATCAAACTGATCCCCAGCAATTTTAACAGATTGAGAAGTAACGATGTCTCCCATCGATAATACAGCTACATCGGTTGTACCGCCGCCGATATCAACAACCATATTACCACTTGGTTGGAAAATATCCATTCCCGCTCCAATTGCTGCTACTTTCGGTTCTTCTTCAAGGTAAACTTTTTTACCACCACTTTTTGCTGCAGTTTCACGAATCGCCTTTTGTTCAACACTTGTTATATTCGTTGGACAACAAACTAAAATACGAGGCTTGGATAAAAAGCCTTTTACATTCAATTTATTAATAAAATGTTTCAGCATTTGTTCTGTTACTTCAAAATCAGCAATGACACCGTCTTTTAACGGACGAATCGCTACAATGTTACCAGGAGTACGGCCAACCATTTTTCGTGCGGCTTCACCTACAGCTAAAACTTTGTTTGTATTTGTATCAATTGCTACAACAGCAGGTTCATTCAATACAATACCTTTTCCTTTTATATTTATCACAACATTCGCAGTACCCAAGTCGATCCCAATATCTTTGGCAAACATTTCTCAATTTCCTCCTTAACCTTCCGTTCATAAACTTTACTAATTAACAATTTTAACATAATCGTAATCATTAAGGGAGAGTTTTTTGTCAATAAATTTCGTTTTTTACTAGAATATGTCAATTTTTGTAATATATTAAATTTCCATTTCAATATTTCTAGAATAAAACAAAAAACAGGTGCTATTCTATTTACACCTGTTTCGATTTTATTATTTTTTTACAACTGTTTCTTTTTTCGCTTCCCTCCTTCTATATTTCATTTTTGTGGCTTCTCCTCCACGTAAGTGACGGATCGATTTATGGTAATCTAGAATTTCCTTTACTTGATTTGCTAGTTCTGGATTAATTTCCGGTAACCTTTCCGTCAAATCTTTATGAACTGTACTTTTCGATACACCAAACTCTTTCGCAATAACGCGAACCGTTTTCCTCGTCTCCACGATATATTTCCCAATCTTGAGTGTTCTTTCTTTGATGTAATCGTGCACACCACTCGCCTCCCCTTGGATTAGAGAAGTGTGAAATGAGACACGTGGTTACATTGATGACTGCTATTACTCCGCATAAACGGTTCGGAAATATTTCTACTTACTATATGTACGGTCCTTCTAGGTATATAGTTCTAGAGTCTATGTTATATTGTATTTATGCGGCAGAAAGCGCAAGAGCTTTCTGGAGGTCGAATACTTTTTGTCTACGATTTCAACTAAGCTGCTTAAATACGAAACCTCACCTCAAACACTTTCTCTTTATGTTTTTTCTTGTTGATAAAGTGGGGAAAATTTTCCCCTTTAAGAAGAATTGGCCTTCCATCAAAAATGGTTTTCGACAGCCAAATATGTTTTCTAATTTTGTAACATTGTATTATTTCCGGGACTAGAATATGCACAAAAAAACGAATAAGGACAAGGGTTAGTGGGAAATTTCCATGGATTTGCAAAAGTTCTTATCCAAATGGACAGTCTATATTATAGAATCGTTGTTTTATAGGACAAGTTTCGATGATATTTTTATTGATCTCGGTTTTTCTTTTATGATTAGACATATTTTTTTGATATTTCCTGAGAAATATGTCAGGATTTGAAACTTCATTCATTTTTATGTATAGATTTGGAAACATCAATAAGATCCATGTGAAATAAAAAAACCCGCCAGTATATTTTCTGGCAGGTTAATTTATTTCACAAAGGGGGATTTCTATTTATTCTTGTTCATTTTCATTGGCATCGCGGTTTTCTTCATCTGAAGTGTCTTCTTCACTCGTTCCTGCTTCATCTTGATCTTTAGCCTCTTCAACGGCTTCTTCATTTGCTTGATCGTCTTCATTTAGTTCTTGGTTTTGTAATGTGGTTAAAGATTTTTTGAAGTAATCAAGCGGGTTTACCGGAACGTCGTCTTTACGGATTTCAAAATGAGCATGTACACCTGCTTCTTCATTGATTAAGCTACGGCCTGCTTTACCAAGGACATCTCCTTGTTTTACTTTGTCACCTTCAGATACATTGACTTCTTGCAATGATTGGTAAACTGTTTCAATTCCCTTTGCATGTTCAACGACAACGACATTTCCTAATACAGTATCTTCTTTCACAGATTTTACGGAACCACTCATTGCAGCTTGTACATCAAAGGTTTCTCCATTTTTTGCTGCAATCGCAATTCCTGTACTTGGATAGAAACTGTTTCCGTCATAAATGATTGCTGCTTCTTGTTCTTCTTCAGATGCTGTTGCATCATAGAAGTATGTGACAATTTCTACATCGTCCTCATTTTCAACTGGCCAAGAGAAATCTTCTACAGTTTTACCTACTTCAAGAGCATCTTCATCATCCATTTGTCTTTGTGCATTTTCTTCATAGCTAAAATCTGGTTGTTCAACATTTTCAGGTGCTCTCATTTGCCACACGAGAAATGTGGTGAGTAAAATAGCCGCAGCTCCAATATAGATTGCAGGAAATACCCATTTCTTTTTGAAGAAGTTTTTCATGCCAATTTTGCGAGAAGATTGTTTCTTTTCTTCCTCTCTCATTTTCATCACCTCAAGCATAGTTTGAACAGAAAACGAGAATTATATACTCTTAAAATTGAAATTTTTTTGTTTATTTTGTGCAATTCACGATTATTTATGCATTAACAGCTGTCTTTTTTTGTTGTTTTTCTATAATCGTGATGAATGTAAGATGAAAATGAGTTACGATTGAGCTTTTTTCTTGTAAAATATAGTAGAAACGTGCACAATGATGATGGTAAAAGGGGGTACTTATGAAATTTATTCGAATTGTTTTAAAGGTTCTTCCCTTTACATACATGAGCTTCATATGGTTGTTATCGAGTAAACCAGCCGACGCTTATATTGAATTTCGTGTTTATGATGGATTTATTAAAGAGTCGCTTCATTTAGTAGAATTCGGTATTTTATATGGGCTTTTCGTCTTATACTTTTTAGTAGATGGGAAATTAACGATGAAAACAAGTATTTTCTCTGCTATTGTAGCGAGTATGTGGGGATTGATCGATGAAATTCACCAATCCTTTGTTCCATACCGATCAGCCGATGTCATTGATTTAGTAAAGGATGTCATTGGGGTTATAGTTGGCTTTATAATTGTTCACTTTTCCTATATTAAAAGGAAAAATAGATTAGGTGCGTGGATGGATAGATTAGCATTTACTGTAAATAAAGAGCGAAAACAGTTTTAATTGAATATTTAAAAGCCTGTATGAATATCGTACAGGCTTTTTATATAGGGAATGGTTTATACGCATATTCGTTATAATTTATATAAAGTTTATTTTTTGACAACATATTGTTCAATATATTTTGTAGCGTCAGTAATTTCAACACCTTGATAGTAGTGTTTAACAATTTCATCAAACGTTTTTCCCGACTTGGCCATACCGTTTGCACCATATTGGCTCATCCCGACCCCGTGACCATATCCTTTTGTCGTAATAACGACATTTTGACCTGCAAGTTCCCAAATAAAATCTGTAGATCGTAAGCCAAGTTTATCGCGAATTTCACGACCAGTAAATTCCTTATTACCAATTCTTACCTTCTCCACACGATTACTTTCGGTACGGGATACGATTTCCCCAACATGCTTACTATCGATCTTCACACCTAATGTTGATTCAAACACATGGACAGGAATTGTCGTTTCAACAGTAAATTTTGGTGCCTCGGTATCCCATGGACTTTCAACACTCGTTAAGTAAGGAAATGCACTAGAGTAATAATCGTCACTATTTTCAGTATACCCATTACTCATCGAAAAATATGATGCTGTAATCGGTTCATTCTCATAAACGAGAATTTGCCCCCGCGTTTCATAAACGGCTTTTCTTATCTTTTTAATATTTTTTTCATAGTTTCCTTTCCACTGTTCTTTTAACTGTTCTTCATCTTTATAAACTTGATGTTCAACAGTATCGTTAATATCCGCCCCTTTTAGAATTCCCTTTTGTACGTCTGACATCATTTGTTTAATGACGTACGTTCTTGCAGCAAGAGCTTGCGCTTTTAAGGCTTCTTCATCAAATTCAACTGGCATCTCTGATGCGACGACCCCGACTATATATTGCTCGAGTGGGATCGTTTCCACCTCATCTTTTTCCTTACGGTAAACGGACACATCAATCATAGAAGCCTCTTCTAATAATTTGTTCCAATCTTTGTTTTCCTCTAATACGGCCGAACCCCCTGTTGTTGAATTTGTTTTACCTGATGCAAAAGGGAGAACTAGAATGCTTGGAATGATAATAATAGCTATTAGTAGAATACCACCCACAATCATTATTGGATTTACCTTTTTCAACCGTTTCGCCTCCCATATAAATGCTACATTTATAAATGCTACATTTTATTTATATGGGAATCCGCCCTCTTTTATACCAATCTATTATTCATTTCTATCACTTTTTTCAAAAATCTATCATTTGGAAATGAGTGTTATTTTGTTGAACGTTGGATTTCTATAATCCAAAAGGGTGTTTGTCTTATCACAATCCATTTTGTAAACTTATTTAAAAAATGAATGGTTATAACTTTATTTTTTCAGAATATTTGTTGAGGTAATGCATATTTTTTATAATAAAAATCAGGAATTTTTGGAATGATTTTTTTTAAATTGGATAACATATCATTTGCGGTATATTGATGATATGTATTCCCTTCTGCGTTGTCTTATACGGGCAAGAATATAACAGTGACACTTGTTCGAAACCGCCAAAACACCAATAAAATAAAAATGGACCAAGGGAGATTGCCCCTGACCCATTAGTTCATTGCTATAGATGTCGTTGTACTTGATTCTTCCGATTTTTCTTCAACTTTCACACGTTCAATATCAGCACCTAGGGCAGCTAACTTACCGTGGAAGTTTACGTAGCCACGGTCGATATGTTTAAGTTCAGTAACCCTAGTATAGCCATCTGCCGCAAGTCCAGCAATAACTAATGCAGCACCTGCACGTAAGTCGGTTGCTGCAACTTCAGCACCTTGTAATTCAGCTGGACCATTGACTATAACAGAACGGCCTTCAATTTTTAAATTGGCGTTCATTCGACGAAATTCTTCAACATGCATAAAGCGATTTTCAAATACAGTTTCCGTAATCATACTTGTTCCTTCAGCTGTCAAAAGCAGTGCCATCATTTGAGCTTGCATATCTGTTGGAAATCCTGGATATGGCATTGTTTTAATATCGACAGCTTTCAGTTTTTCAGGTGCAATAACACGTAAGCCATCCTTTTCCTCAACAAATTCAACGCCCATTTCTTTTAATTTAGCAATTAGGGCAGATATATGTTCAGGAACAGCACCTTTAACAAGAACATTGCCACCAGTTATAGCAGCTGCTGTTATAAATGTTCCTGCTTCAATACGGTCTGGAATAATGGTATGTTCAGCACCGTGCAGTTCATCTACACCTTCAATGCGAATTGTTTCAGTACCAGCACCAACAACGTTTGCACCCATACTATTTAAATAATTCGCTAAATCAACAATTTCAGGTTCTTTGGCACAGTTTTCAATGATGGTCGTACCTTTAGCTAATGTTGCCGCCATCATAATATTTTCAGTAGCCCCTACACTAGGGATATCTAAATATATCTTTGCTCCATGAAGTCTTCCTTCAACCTTCGCATCAATAAAGCCATTACCCACTTGAACAACTGCACCCATCGCTTCAAAACCTTTTAAGTGTTGATCGATCGGTCTTGTTCCAATGGCACATCCGCCTGGTAAGGCAACACGTGCGCGTCCTAGACGTGCAAGTAAGGAGCCCATCACAAGTACAGATGCTCTCATTTTACGAACATATTCAAATGGAGCTTCAGAGGTTAGCTCTCGTGAAGCGTCTATATAAACCGTATTATTTTCAAATTTTACTTCAGCATTTAAATAACGTAACACTTCATTAATTGTATATACATCTGAAAGTGCCGGTACATCATGAATGATACTTTTTCCATTACTAGCTAAAAGCGAAGCGGCGATTACAGGTAAAACGGCATTTTTTGCTCCCTCTACTTTTACAGTGCCGTTCAATTTCTTTCCGCCGCGGACGATGATTTTTTCCAAATGTATTCCCCTCCGCGTCCAGTATCTAATTATATTAATATTCAATCGTGATAATAGGTGTTCCAATTATATAGGTTGTTTTATTATCGATGCCGTTTTCCCTTAAAGCAATTTGCATATTAAAGGGGCCATTTTCCGTTTGTATATCATGAGAAAAAAACGGACTATGAACGGTCAACGAAGTAAAGTTTTTTTCTTCTAATTTTTCGATAATTTCCCCATTAAAGCTATCAACAATTTTTTGTGATTTTTTTACAATGACTTCATCAATATTACCATCAAACTCTCCCTTTATACAAGAGAAAAAAGTAGTTGAATCCTGGAATATTTCACCTAAAATAAGCTCTATTTTACCATGTATTTCATTTTTAACTTCATTATTCCATTTTGTTCCATTTAGTTCATACATAATAAAGCCTTGGATTATGTTTTGTTCTTTGAGGTTAGCGACGATTTGAAGGTTTTCAACATAATGAAGGGTATTATCAGAAACGGTCCCACTTATTGTCATACGATCGGAATTGACTTTCTTAGTCCACAGAAATTGAGGAAATCGTTTCTTCCATTTTTCCATCAACATTTCCAAATCATGTATGGTTTGTCCGTCTGGTAGTTCTTCTCTGGCAAATAAGGACCATCCTGTCATTTGTCCATTATGTTTCATAACTTCATTCATTATATTCAAATCAAAATCCGTTGTTACTTTAGCCTCTTTCTCAAAAATATTGAGAATAAAAACGAATAATAGCGTAAAAACTGTGACATATATTCCAAAATTTTTTACCATCTGACCTCTCCCCTTTACTAAAATTGTTGGTTAAATTGGGAGAAGTCATACATGGTAAATGTCGTCAAGTTTTGACAAACTCAAGGGATCAATAGTACTTTAGTCAAATATAAATGGTAATTGTTGGGACCAATCAAAATACTTTAAGAAGAAATCGCTAACCACTGTTCCAATCGCAATTGCCAATAAAATATAAAGCATCCGTGCTTGGCCAACGCGATTTTTTCGTAGAAACTTTTCAAAATCGAGTGCTTGTAGAGCCCACCATGCTAGTCCGATAAATACTAAGTTTGTCACAATCCCAAAGATACTATATAAACTATAATTAAAAAGCATGGTTACACTCCCTTACATACTTTTCGACGCTAACAGTATTTTAACATACCTTTTCGTTAAGTATCTTACTATTTGTTTGCAAACCCATTAAAAGGAAAATACATAATTGTCCGCACCGAAATGTGTAGACAATTCAAAAAAATAATACACAATTTATCCACACGTTGTGAATAACTTTAATCCACATTTACACATAATCGTTTATTTAAACTTCCAACAGTACATTTTATAACATAAAATGTACTTTTTCGACAGTCATTTATTCAAAAATAGGTGGTTTTTACTAACAACCTTGTAAAAATTTTCCACAATCTAACTATAGTTATCCACTTTATTCACCTGTTTATCCACAATATCCTGTTTTGTTGAAAATCAATTGCTGGGAATGGGTAAGTTGAAGTGAAAAGATTACTTTGGAGATTTCTATTTTTTGTAATAAATACGTGACCTTTAGCACTTGACTAACTTGTCATTAATGCAAAATGCCCCCTTAGCCAATTTATACTAAGAGGACATTCTTGTTTACGCTAAAACGTTTGGCACAACTCTTATTATGTTAGAAAAATTTTACTTTTTGCCAAGTTGTGCAACTTGAATTCGGTTAATTGCCCGTTTGAGTGACAATTCAGCACGTTTATGATCAATATTTGCTTCTCGTTTTTGATTCAAACGTTCTTCAGCCCGTTTTTTTGCTCTTAAAGCACGATCCACATCGATATCTTCAGCTCTTTCAGCAGCTTGTGCGAGAACCGTTACTTTATCTGGACGTACTTCAAGAAAGCCACCGGTAACAGCTACAACATCTTGTTCGTTTCCTGTTTTTACGCGTACAGATCCGATTGCTAGTGGTGCAACGAGTGGAACGTGTCCTGCCATCACACCTAGTTCTCCACTAGTTGCTTTTGCTACAACTAATTCCGCTTCCGATTCATAAACTGGGCCATCAGGAGTTACAATACTTACTGCGATTGTTCTCATTTATAATCCCCCTCGGTTCCCAATTAAACTTCAGCGCCCATTTGTTTTGCCTTTTCAACAGCATCTTCAATTGTTCCAACTAAACGGAATGCTTCCTCTGGAAGATGGTCCCATTTACCTTCTAAAATTTCTTTAAAACCGCGGATTGTTTCTTTTACTGGTACGAATGAACCTGGTTGACCAGTAAATTGTTCAGCCACGTGGAAGTTTTGTGATAGGAAGAATTGAATACGACGTGCACGGTGAACAACTAGTTTATCTTCATCATTTAATTCTTCCATACCTAAGATAGCAATAATGTCTTGTAATTCACGGTAACGTTGTAAGGTTTCTTGAACTTTACGGGCAACTTCATAATGTTCTTCTCCAACGATTTCTGGCGCTAAAGCACGAGATGTGGATGCTAATGGGTCAACCGCTGGGTAAATACCCATTTCAGAAAGTTTACGTTCTAGGTTCGTTGTTGCATCTAAGTGAGCAAATGTTGTTGCTGGAGCCGGATCTGTATAGTCATCGGCTGGTACGTAAATCGCTTGAATAGATGTTACGGAACCTTTATTAGTAGAGGTAATCCGCTCTTGTAATTGTCCCATTTCCGTTGCTAGTGTTGGTTGGTAACCAACGGCAGATGGCATACGGCCAAGAAGTGCGGAAACTTCAGAACCTGCTTGAGTAAAACGGAAAATATTATCAATAAATAGAAGTACGTCTTGTCCTTCTTTATCACGGAAATATTCAGCCATTGTAAGACCCGTTAAGGCAACACGCATACGTGCACCTGGTGGTTCGTTCATCTGACCGAATACCATGGCCGTTTTTGATAAAACTCCAGAGTCTTTCATTTCAAAATATAAGTCATTTCCTTCACGTGTGCGTTCACCAACACCAGCGAATACGGAAATACCCCCGTGTTGTTGAGCAACGTTATGAATTAATTCCTGGATTAAAACGGTTTTACCTACACCGGCACCACCGAACAGACCGATTTTACCACCTTTTATATACGGTGCAAGTAGGTCAACAACTTTAATACCTGTCTCTAAAATTTCAACTTGTGTTGATAGTTCTTCAAATTTTGGAGCTTCACGGTGAATAGGTGCTCTTTCCACATCTTTGGCGATTTCTTCATCTAAGTCGATAGGTTCACCTAATACGTTAAATACTCGACCTAATGTTGCTTCACCAACTGGTACGGAAATTGGAGCACCTGTATCAATGACTTCCATTCCACGAACCAAACCATCAGTTGAAGCCATCGCAATTGTCCGAACGGTATCGTCACCTAAGTGTGTAGCAACTTCTAGTGTTAAGTTAATGTCTACTTCAGATGCAGATTGGGCTTTATATTCTACACGTAATGCGTTGTAGATTTTTGGTAGTTGACCGTTTTCAAACTTCACGTCAACAACCGGACCCATTACTTGAAGGATGGTCCCTTTATTCATGTTTTTCCCTCCTGACTAAAAATACTCCATACTCAAGCTACTCGAGTATATTATTCTAAGGCTGCTGCACCGCTCACAATCTCGGTAATTTCTTGTGTGATCTTATCTTGACGAGCTCGGTTATAACGCAACGTAAGTTCATCGATCAGTTCCATTGCATTATCCGTAGCATTTTTCATCGCAGTCATGCCTGAAGCATATTCACTGGCTTTACTCTCTAAAATCGCACCAAAAATCAAACTTTCAGCATATTGAGGTAATAAAACGTTTAATATTTCCTCAATATTTGGTTCAAATTCATAGGATAAGTTGCTACCAGTTGATTCAATGTCTGTAAGCGGCAAAATTTTCTTAGCAATAACTTCGTGAGAAATGACAGTTTTGTAATGCGTATATATTAAGTACAGTTCATCATATGTACCGTCTGAATACATCCCTACCGCTTGGCGAGTAATATTGTTAATCTCATCATAAGTTGGATGGTCGTGTAGTCCGGCAATATCTAATAAAATGTTGTGACCTAATTTTTTAAAATAGTCACGTCCTACTTTACCAATGGCTATGATGCCATATTCATCCGGCGATTTATGACGTTTCTGTATCATTTGGTTCACTTTACGAATAACGTTACTATTGTATGCACCAACTAACCCACGATCAGCTGTAATCACAATATAACCCGTTTTTTTAACTGGACGCTGTTCTAACATTGGATGAGTAACTTCACTTGTACCTGAAGCTACACTGGAAACAACATCCTGAATCTTTTCCATATATGGTAAAAAGGATTTTGCACTTTGTTCAGCCTTACTTAATTTTGCCGTGGATACCATTTCCATCGCTTTAGTAATTTGACTTGTCTTTTGTGTTGATGTAATCCTTGATTTTATTTCTCTTAAAGATGCCACTCAATTCACCACCTTTTTTAAAGTTGGACATCCTGACTGTCAGGATGTCTATTTCGATTCAGATGTGATAAATGTTTTCTTGAAACTATTAATGGTTTCAGCCATATCATCATCTGCAGGTAGTTGTTGAGTTTTCTTAATTTCATCAACAACAGCTGGTTTGTTTTGATCAATCCAGCTATAAAACTCATTTTCAAAGCGACGGACATCTTCCACTGGAATATCATCTAAGAATCCGCGGGTTAGAGCATAAAGGATCATAACTTGTTTTTCAACAGGAATAGGTTTATTTAAATCCTGTTTTAATATTTCAACTGTACGTACACCACGAGCCAGTTTTGCTTGGGTTGCTTTATCTAGGTCTGAACCGAATTGTGCGAAGGATTCAAGTTCACGATATGATGCTAAATCTAGACGTAGTGTACCTGCAACTTTTTTCATCGCTTTAATTTGCGCGTCACCACCAACCCGTGACACAGATAACCCAGCATTGATCGCTGGTCTTACACCAGAGTGGAATAAATCAGATTGTAAGAAGATCTGACCATCTGTAATTGAGATAACGTTCGTTGGGATGTATGCAGAAATGTCCCCTGCTTGTGTTTCAACGAATGGTAATGCAGTTAAAGAACCGCCACCTTTTGCATCACTTAACTTCGCTGCCCGTTCTAGTAGACGGGAGTGTAGATAGAATACATCCCCTGGATATGCTTCACGACCTGGAGGACGACGTAGTAACAAGGACAATTCACGGTAAGCTGCAGCTTGTTTTGAAAGGTCATCATATACAACTAGAACATGTTTTCCGTTGTACATGAACTCTTCTCCCATAGAAACACCTGCATATGGAGCCATGTATAATAATGGTGCAGGTTCAGAAGCAGAAGCTGATACAACGATTGTATAATCCATTGCACCGTATCTTCTTAAAGTTTCAACTGTACCACGAACCGTTGATTCCTTTTGTCCAATTGCAACATAAATACAAATCATGTTTTCATCTTTTTGGTTAATGATGGTGTCAATCGCCACACTTGTTTTACCTGTTTGACGGTCACCGATGATTAATTCCCGTTGACCGCGACCAATTGGTACAAGAGCGTCAATCGCTTTGATTCCTGTTTGAAGTGGTTCATGAACAGATTTACGATCCATAACCCCTGGTGCTGGACTTTCGATTGGACGAGTTTTTGTTGTTTTGATTGGACCTAATCCATCAAGTGGTTGACCGAGTGGGTTTACAACACGACCAATTAATTCTTCACCAACTGGTACTTCCATAATACGTCCAGTACGACGAACTTCAGCACCTTCACGTATATCTGTGAAAGGTCCTAAAATAATTACACCGACGTTATTCTGTTCAAGGTTTTGGGCCATACCCATAACCCCGTTTTCAAATTCCAATAGCTCTCCAGCCATTGCATTATCTAAACCATGTACACGCGCGATTCCGTCACCTATTTCGATAACGGTACCGACATCGGTTACAGTCATATCAGCCTGATAATTTTCAATCTGCTTTTTTATCAGAGCGCTGATTTCTTCTGCCTTAATGCTCAATTCTTTCACCCCTCTTAAATACCATTTATCCGATTAGTTCGCGTTTGAGGCCGTCTAGTTTTCCACGCAGACTTCCATCATAGATGCGATTTCCAATTTGAATTTTTAATCCGCCAAGTAACTCTTCGTTTACGGTATTTTCTATTTCTAACGATTTTTTGTTCAATTTCTTCGCAAACACACTTACTAATGCTTCTTTTTCTTCGTCTTTTAATGGACGAACAGACTCCACATGAGCTTTCGCTATCCCCTTATTTTCATAAGAGATTTGAATAAACTCATCGATTACCGTCAGTATGTATTGTGCACGTTGACGATCTAATAAAAGTAGTAATGTATTAATAACAAATGGATTAAACTCTCCAAATGCTTCGTTTATGAGTTCACGTTTTTTGTCTTTTCCAATCTTTGGAGACGTTAGAAAGGACAGAATTTGTTTATCTTGACTAAAAATTTCTTTTACAACTTTTACTTCTTCTTCAATTTGATCAACAAGATTGTTTGCTTCGGCTAATTGGAAAAGAGCAAGCGCATACTTATGTGCTACAATCGTATCCTTCATTACTCTTCTCCTGCCTTCTTAATATACTCTTGAATAAGTGCTTCTTGATCTTTCTCATCTAATTCTTTCTCAATTACTTTAGAAGCAATTAGTACAGATAAGCTCGCCACTTGTTCACGTAACGCTTTAACTGCATTTTCTCTTTCTTGTTGAATTTCTAAGCGAGCAGATTCTTTCAAGCGCTCTGCTTCTTGCCGTGCAGCCGAGATAATTTCTTCTTTTTGGGTTTCCCCTTGAAGTTTCGCTTGTTCGATAAATTTTTGCGATTCTTGGCGTGCTTCCTTAACCATTTGTTGATGTTGAGCTAACAATTCTTCTGCTTCTTTTCTAGCTTTTTCAGCTTTATCTATTTCACTCGCGACATGTTCCTCGCGTTGTTTCATTACATTCACTAATGGACCCCAGGCAAATTTCTTTAGCAACAACATGAGGACGAGAAATGCAACTAATTGGTAAAGAGCGTCTCCCCATGTAATACCTGCAGCCGCTGCAACTACTAAACCTTCAGATAACACGCTTAGCTTCACTCCCTTCAAAGGCTGGGTTTTCTTTTAAAGAAATCTATATACACATACACTTCGTTGTTTATCGTCATAAAGGAATGGCGAAGGTACTTTTAAAAAATATCTCCGCCATTAAAAATTTATACACCGCTTCTACTATTAAGAGAATAGCGCGATAAATGCAATAACTACGGCCATAATCGGAATAGCCTCTACTAAACCTACACCGATAAACATCGTTACACGCATCATACCTGCTTGTTCAGGTTGACGTGCCATACCTTCTACTGTTTTAGAAACGATTAAACCGTTACCGATACCAGCACCTAATGCTGCTAAACCGATTGCTAATGCTGCTGCTAAAGCTCCCATTTAAAACTTCCTCCTTTTAAATTATGAAAATATATAAAAAAGTTTATGTTGTTCATAAAATGAACTTAATAGATAATATATTAATGGCTCTTGTTCACTTTATGTGACATATAAACCATTGTTAACATAGTAAAGATAAAGGCTTGAATGGAACCTACAAAAATACTGTACCCTTGCCAAGCCATCATTAGAGGGAATGCTAACACCCCAGTAATGATATGACTTATTCCAAGTCCTGCAATTAAACCAAGTAAGACTTCACCTGCATAAATGTTCCCGAATAAACGGAGACCCAGTGTTAAAGTGTTTGCAAACTCTTCAATAATATTAATAGGTGTTAAGAATTTTAATGGTTTACTATATCCCGTAATATATTCTTTTCCACCTTTTAATTTGACACCGTAATAGTGGGTCAAACCAACAACCAAACTAGCAAGTGTTAAGGTTAGTAATGGATCAGCTGTAGGCGATTTCCACCATAATTCTCCATTAACTGAAAAAGCAAATGGTAAACCTAGCATGTTTGAAACAAATATGTACATAATTAAAGTCAGTGCTAGTAGATGGAATCTAGCCCCCGTTTTCCAATCCATGTTACTGTTGATAATCCCTTTCACAAAATCTAGTACCCACTCTAAAAAGTTTTGGGCTCCAGTCGGTTTCATTTGCAGATTTCGACTACATAAAAATGCAATCAAAAACACGATTACACATGCAACAGTAATCATAAGGACATTCGATAAGTTAAAAGGAATTCCGAATAATACAGTCGTTGGGCTTCCATGACTCACTTTTCTCACCTCTCTTCCTGGCTGCGTTTAGTAATGAACATAATGAAAAACTCTGCAAAGACGACACCAACAGATGCCAATAAACCAATGACAGTAGCAATTATATTAAAATAATTTGGAAATTTCATCGCTATAAGTATAGCAAGGGCAGCATAAGCAAATCTGCTCAGCGTCCCAATGGAATAAATTTTTTTACCATATTTAACAGCTTCACTAAATTTAATGGTTTTTTTATAAAGTAACCATAAATTAATGAAACTTACGGTGGTTCCTAGAATTAATCCAAGAAAAATCGTTTTATAAGGAGTAAATCCCCAGCCTAAGACTAATAGGGCAAGTAAGTAAAATAAGAATTGCTTGTATTTCTTAAATAAATTTCCTATATCTGGCATAAGCTCTAGTTCCCCTAAAAAAAATCATATTTCCATTATACAATAGGACCTTGTTACGTTTGTGACTAATTTTTTAATCATATATGTCGTTATGTAATAGAACACTTCAACATTTAGACATATTTTCATAATTTAGTTTAGTCCGATTATTTACACAATTTTTTTGGAAATTACGAGATCAAATCCATTTTTTCTTTTTATCACCGGAATGGAAACCCTATCATTTCCCTACTTTAGGGTACAACAGTAAGCTTTTTCTGTCAATTTATTAAACGTAAAAAAGTAAAAGATAACGTGAAACAGCATTTCCATTTTCATATTTTTGTCACAAATCGTATTTTCCTGTCTATTTTTAAAAAAATTTTGTTAAGTTCTTGAAATTTCATTCACATTTTTCATTCTAACAAAACTTTGCTAGGAAAAACTAGCAAATTGTGAACATTTTATGACCACAAAAAAGCCGTTGCTGTTGCGAAAATAATTAACCATAAATTATTGTGGCTGATTGATTTCAACTACCTGTTCTACATAATCTTCTTTACCTTCCTTTTTCGCAAAAGCAACAGCGATATATACACCAGAATGTATTTTTCTCTTTAGCTTAGCTTTTTTCGTTACAAGCCCTCGTTTCATATTCTTTACGACATCTAGAAACTCGACAAATTGAAACGTGTCCGCCTCAAACAAGGCAATTCCAAATTCATCCGCACCACCAGGTAAATAGACTTCATATTTAACCACATCTGTTTGCTTCGTTGTTTCTAGTGAAAATGCCATAATTCTTGGGTAATTCGGTTCGTTGACAACATATAAATATGGAATTTGAATGGTTTGTGAATTAGCATGCATTGTTAAATAGCCATTAAATATTTGATTTTGCTTATGTTCGTCTTTTACCTCCAAACCGATTTTGATTTTTGTTTTTTGTTTTGGTCCTAATGTAAAAGGCATCGGTAAGTCCCAATTGATCGCATCAGAACGAGGGGGTGTTGAAAATGTATAGTGAACTGGTTCATCACTAATATTTTCTACCGTAATCAGTTTCGTTTTTTCTTCGAATTTTGAACCACTTATCTTACCATACTTTAATGAAGCTGGCTGGATGATAGAATTTGAATGAAATGCTCTTACAAGGTCAATTCGTCCTGCTCCTTGTTCAAACGGTTTATAGGTTTGTGAGTCTTCATCTTGTAAAAGAATACTTGTATTCATAAGTAACGCTTTAATTTGTGCTGGTGAAAAGTCGGGATTCGCTTGTTTTAACAATGCTGCAGCCCCAGCCACATGGGGAGCAGACATACTTGTCCCTTGTAAGGCAAGGTAACCGCCAGGAACGGTACTTTCAATGGCAACTCCTGGTGCGAGTAAGTCTGGTTTAATATCCCATGTGTATGTCACAGGACCACGCGAACTAAAATCAGCTAATAAATCTTCTTCTTTTTTTTGAATAATCTTTGCCAAAGTCTGTTTATCCTTTATTAATCGTAAAAGCCGTTCACCTTCTGCTTTTGTTAGAATAGCTGCAGGAATATCAATTTCTGTTTCCAGTTGAGCTGTAATCTCGATATCTTCATTATTAAAAATTAAAACGGCTCTTGCACCTTGATTTTTTGCATTCATCACTTTCTCTGTAAAGGTGATATCCCCTCTTTTCATAAGTACAATTTTTCCATCGACTGACAAATTTGCTAGGTCCTCTTTCTTGCCATGTTTACCATCGATGATGTCATATGAACGAGTTAAGTTCCACGGAGCAGAGCCGACAATCGGTTTTAAGCGGAATAGTTGTCTATCATATTGAAGGTACGGGATTTCCAATTCTGGTGTACTGGCACCTACTGATATCGCACGCTCAGATGTACCAGGTGAACCGACCGTCCAAATTTCTGGGCCAGCGTTTCCATTGGAAGTTACGGCTACTATCCCGCTTTCCACAGCCTTATCAAGAGCTAAACTTGTTGGTAAATCAGGCCCATTAATGCTAACACCGAGGGATAGATTAAGAATATCAACGTTATCTTTCATTGCTTGTTCAATAGCAGTAATAATCGTTTCCGTCGTACCAATCCCGCCCGGTCCAAGCGCTCGATAGACATATATTTCAGCATCAGGTGCAATGCCTGTCATCTTTCCGTTCGCCGCAATGACACCAGCGACGTGAGTACCATGGAAGGTGCTTAATGGTCCTAAACCTTTCGTTTCCATCGGATCTTGATCTTGATCGATAAAATCGAAGCCCTTTACATAAGCTTTCCTTAAGTCAACATGGTTGTAATCAATTCCTGTATCAATAATGCCGACTTTAATCCCTTTTCCTGTCAGCCTATTACCATTTTTATCTTTTATATGCCGTATTGCATCCGTACCAATATAATTAATACTGTTCGGTTTGTGAAGTTGTTTAACTTTTATCGGATTCACTTCTAACTCATATGTATAAGAAGGAAAAAGTTGACATGTATTCAGAAGTTGTTGAGTTTGTGCTCCATTGTTTTGAGTTATTTTGTTCTTAGATTTCATGTTAAGGTTCATCGAACGTTTGTTTAAAAACTTCTCTACTTCCTCTAGTTTGTCTGTTTTCCCTTTTAGTGATAGTCCGTTAAAAACATGTTTAAACTGATGACGAATCTCTAGTTCAGGAAACTGATTTTTTAATTGTTCGATGAACTCATCGGTAATGGGCTCTTGACTAACTAATATTGCTACTTGGTCCTCTGTTTCTTTTGGAAGGGGTGGGAATTTATATGGACGAGTCATTGTTTTTCTAGAAAATTCTTGTAGTACTTGTTTTTCATTTACTTGCTTATCGGCTTTACTCAGGTGTGTTAGACATTCATTTAATCGAGCGTTTGATTGACTTTGAAATGAAAAAAAGAAGAGGATTAAGCATACGAAGAGGAATAAGGTTTTATTTCGCTTACGGTAAGTTTGAGGGGATCTTTTCGGTTGAAATTTTTCCTTCATCGTAACCTCTCCTTTTAATTGTTATTTATTAGTATTGGAGAGGGTAATTCGTTTTATTGAAGTTAAATATTGGATATCAGCGAAATCTACCCAGGACATTTTTTAAAATATTAAAAATGCAACCTTGGGACACACACGAACCCACTGTTGCATCTTTTTATTTTGATCTATGCTAAGAAAAAGCCACCATAGACAAACGCAACAACAATAACAAAGGCAGGATGGACTTTTAATTTTTCCATGAGGAACCAACTACAAACTGCTATGAATATTGTTTGCCAAAGACCAATACCCACATAAGATGTTGCAAAAAATTCATATGCCATAATCCCTAGTAAAACAGCAATGGCTGGGCGTATGTATAACGTAAGTCGTTTTACTTTCGGAGAGTCTTTGTATTTTAATAAGATACTTAAAAGTACAATCATTAAAATGAGTGTAGGCGCTATGTTCGCAAAAATCGCCACCATTGCACCAAGTACACCACCAACTTCATACCCGATATAACCTGCCAATTTCGTTGCAATTGGTCCTGGAAGGGAGTTACCAATCGCTAGTATTTCACTAAACTTATCAACTGTAACCCACTCGTAACGATCCACGACTTCATGTTCGACAAGTGGTATGGATGCAGGTCCTCCGCCGAAACCTAATACACCTGGGAGTAAAAACGCTAAAAAGAGTTGCCAATAAATCATGATACCTTACCTTCATTCTCTTTTTGTTCTGATTTTTTATCTTTTTGTGTAAGAGCAATGGATAACAATATTACAATGATGACAGCAGGATGGATATCAATCACTTGTAATAAAATAAAGATGGTAACGAGTAACAAGGTTGTTGTGGTCCATCCTAACCCTTTTCCAGCTTTACTTACAAAAGTCCAAGCCATTTGGGTTAACAAGACACCAACAACAGGTATTACGGCAGCAATCATCCCACTTACCCAATCAAATTCTTTTATGTTGGATAACGACTTTAATAAGACAATCATTAAAATAACGGTAGGGAGAATACTTGCAATAAGTGAAATAATTAATCCGATTATACCGCCGACTCGATACCCGACAAACCCTGCCAGTTTTGTAATTATCGGACCCGGTAGTGCGTTCCCAAGTGCAATCACATCACCGAATTCATCCGCATCCATCCATTTATATCGTTCTACAGCTTCTTTATAAACAAGCGGAATGGAAGCTGGTCCACCCCCGTACCCTAATAATCCGACTCGTAGAAATGCTAGAAAAAGATTCCAATGTCGTTTCATTTCGTTACATCCTTTATAAAGGTATTCGTTCCATATTTTTATTCAAAAGTAATTTCTATCATTCGTCAACTTTGTATTCATATTTTACCATGCAGCCACAGTTCCATCCGTCCGTGACTCACTGCCACCGATAAGTACGCCTGTTTCTGGGTCCCGCCAAATAATTTGCCCACGTCCAAAGCTATTCGGCTCAAGTTGTATAGATATTTTATGCCCGCGTTGTGCCAGTCCTACAGCTATATGGTGTGGGAACCGATGTTCAACTTCGACTTGTTTTTCTTTTAACCACTGCCATCTTGGAGCATCTAAGGCTGCTTGCGGATGCATGCCAAAATCGACTGTATTCATAATGACTTGAACATGGCCTTGAGGCTGCATAAAGCCACCCATTACACCAAATGGCCCAATTGGTACATGACCTTTTGTTAAAAATCCAGGTATTATCGTATGATATGTCCTTTTGCCACCCACTAACTTGTTAGCATGATTGGAATCAAGTGAAAAATTGTGACCGCGATTTTGTAGGGCAATTCCTGTATCTGGTACTACAATTCCAGAACCAAATCCCATATAATTACTTTGAATAAAGGATACCATATTCCCTTCTTTATCAGCGGTAGCTAAATAAACTGTACCACTTCTTGAAGGATCACCAGCTTCAGGCATCATTGCCTGATCCGTAATGAGACTTCTTCTTGTTTCAGCATAATTTTCACTTAGTAGTTGTTCGGTCGTATACGGCATCTTTTCACGTTCAGTAACATATTTCAGCGCGTCGCTAAAACCAAGCTTTATCGCCTCAATTTGTTTATGGTATGTATCAATCGAATCTTTTTCTGAAAATGTAAATCCTTTTAAAACGTTTAAAGCAAGAAGGGCGACAATCCCTTGACCGTTCGGTGGTATTTCCCAAACGTCATATCCTCTGTAATTTACATGAATCGGGTCTACCCACTCTGGATAAAAGGCAGTTAAATCATCCATATGTAAAAATCCGCCAGTTTGTTCAGAGAAATTGGCGATTTTTTCTGCAATTTCTCCCCGATAAAAAGTTTCACCGTTCGTTTCCGCAATTAATTTTAATGTTTTCGCATGATCTTTTGATGCCCAAACTTCACCAACCTTTGGAGCTCTTCCCTTCGGTGCAAAGGTCGTAAACCAATGCTTGTATTCCTCACTTATCAGTTTTTCTTTATATTGTGTGTAAGCATAATTCCAATATTTTGCTAGAGTCGTAGATACGGGATATCCTTCTTCTGCATATTGTATAGCCGGTTGTAACACTTCTTTCAGCGAAAGGCTACCAAATCGTTTCGAAAGTTCTGCCCATGTACCAGGTGCACCGGGTACTGTAACTGGAATCCAACCGTGGGCTGGCATCGTTTCATAACCACGTTCTTTCACTACATCGATGGAAATGGATTTAGGTGCTGGACCACTACCGTTTAAACCGTACAATTTCCCCTTTGTCCAAACAAGGGCAAATGCATCACCACCAATACCGTTGGATGTAGGTTCGACAACTGTTAAACAAGCTGCTGTTGCAATTGCAGCATCAATGGCATTTCCCCCTTTTCTTAATATGTCGAGTCCTGCTTGTGCAGCTAACGGTTGTGATGTGGCAACCATGCCATTTTTTGCATATGTGGAATGTCGTCCAACCGGGTAAGGACTGCTGTGATGGTCAATAGAAAACATTTGCATCCCCCTTTCATGCGTCGAATTATAGGAATAGTACAAATTTATTTAATTTTTGTCAATGTTTGTGTTGTTTAAAAAGAGAAATAATGGGTAAAAAATTAAATTGTTGCATTCAGATAAGAGAAGCAGTTTTTTGGACAATTACGTTGTGGGGTATTGACTCGGATTGAATATGAATTTTCGGGTTCATCAAACATATGATCCATTTCATTCAATAAGTTGACAAGTGAAGGATGGTTCAAACGTTTGTTATACCTAATTTTTTGGAATATGTTCATCTCGGTAAATTTATCAAAACGTTTGATTGAAAGGGTTTTGATCATAAGCGACAAATCAAACGATTGATTAACTTTTTATAAAATGATAAGAAAACAAGTGTTAAATAAAAAGGGCCAGTCCAGAATGTCTTATTTCAGGATTATTTGATAGGTACGGCGGCGGTCACGCATCCAGTGGCACGACCACCAGCAATGCGTTTGCGGGCGGCTTTTGTGCCTACGCTTACGTTTTTGGCACAAAAGATTTTGTAGTTCCCGCTAGTGTCACCGCCAAACTCTCCCTTCAAAAATCCGCTTTTTATGACTTGGACAGCCCTATTATGTACAATTACTTAGTACCAAATAACCGGTCACCAGCGTCACCAAGACCTGGTACAATATAGCCATTTTCATCTAATTTATCATCTAAAGCCGCAATGTAAATATCAACATCTGGATGTGCTTCTTCTAAAGCTTTTAATCCCTCTGGCGCAGCAATTAAACATAGGAATTTAATACGCTTTGCACCACGTTTTTTCAAACTATGAATTGCTTCGATTGCAGAACCACCTGTTGCAAGCATTGGATCGACGACGAAAATGTCACGTTCTGTTATATCGGATGGGAGCTTAACATAATATTCAACTGGTTTTAATGTTTCTGGATCACGGTATAATCCTATATGGCCTACTTTGGCTGCTGGAATTAATTTCACAATTCCGTCAACCATTCCAATACCTGCACGAAGAATTGGTACGATACCTAATTTTTTACCGGATAAAACTTTTGATTTCATTCTAGAAACTGGGGTTTCGATTTCCACTTCGTCTAACGGCAAGTCTCTTGTTGCTTCAAATGCCATTAATGTTGCAATTTCATCAACTAATTCGCGAAATTCCTTTGTGCCTGTTTCTTTTTTACGAATATGTGTAAGTTTGTGCTGAATTAATGGATGATCAAATACGTATACTTTTCCCATGTGTATCGCCTCTTTCATCTTATTAATCGGTTACTAGATTGTTCAACTGTATACATTTTTAGTTTGGCAGTGTTGTATTTGTGTATTGAGGATAAATGGATACTTAACCATTATCATAGAATAAAAATTTTCACTTCGATTTATTTTACAAAAAATCATATATTTCGGCAATAGTCTACACGTATTATAACAAAACTTTCAAATCCCCTGACATTTATTTTTATTATGGGAACTCGGCTTGGGATTAGTACATAGGTTTTTATAGTTATACTTTCTTTGTTCTTTTGTCTATTCATACAATCCTTATCTTTTCCAATTGTAAAAGGAAATATTGTCTATATCGAAGTTGAAATTTATTGAAGCGAAAAATTTTGACGAATGAAAAAAGCCCACATAGGGTGCCCTTAAAAGTTTATTTTGATTAACCTTTAAAGAGCATAACCATAGTGAGCCTTTATAAAGAGAAAGGATAAATCTTATGCATATAATGGATATTTATCTGTTAAAGCTTTAACACGAGCACGGGCTTGCTCTAATGCTGCTTCATCTTCATGATTCTTAAGCGTATAAGCAATAATTTTACCAACCTCAATCATGTCTTCTTTAGTAAAGCCACGTGTTGTCGTCGCTGCCGTACCAATACGAATACCGCTCGTGACAAAAGGCGTTTCTGGATCAAATGGGATCGTATTTTTGTTTACCGTAATGTGAACTTCATCTAATACTTTTTCCGCCACTTTTCCAGTTATACCGAGCGGACGTAAGTCAACTAACAATAAATGGTTATCTGTTCCGCCACTGACAAGATCCAAACCTTCTTCTACAAGTGATTCACCAAGAGCTTTCGCGTTGTCAACAACGTTTTGGATGTATGATTTAAATTCTGGTTGCATTGCTTCACCAAGGGCGACAGCTTTTGCAGCAATCACATGCATTAATGGACCACCTTGAATACCAGGGAAGATGGCTTTATCGATTTTTTTCGCATATTTTTCTTTGCATAAAATCATGCCACCCCGTGGACCGCGTAATGTTTTATGTGTTGTAGTCGTAACAAAGTCTGCATATGGAACAGGATTTGGGTGAAGGCCAACAGCGACAAGTCCGGCAATATGGGCCATATCCACCATAAGGTAAGCACCAACTTCGTCTGCTATTTCACGGAATTTTTTGAAATCAATAATCCGTGGATAAGCACTGGCTCCTGCTACAATTAATTTTGGTTTATGTGTACGCGCTTTTTCTAATACATCGTCATAATTAATCGTTTGAGTTTTTTCGTCTACACCATAATCAACAAAATTGTATTGCACACCACTAAAGTTCACTGGACTACCATGGGTTAAATGACCACCATGGGATAAGTTCATACCGAGAACGGTATCACCAGGCTCTAATACAGAAAAGTAAACTGCCATATTCGCTTGTGCACCGGAATGTGGTTGAACGTTCGCATGTTCGGCACCAAAAATCTGTTTTGCCCGGTCACGAGCAATATCTTCTGCAACATCAACAAATTCACATCCGCCATAGTAACGTCTTCCAGGATAACCTTCCGCATATTTATTCGTTAAAACGGACCCTTGTGCTTCCATAACAGCTTTTGTGACAAAGTTTTCAGAAGCGATTAATTCAATATTTGTTTGTTGTCTTTTTCGTTCGTCCTGTATAGCTTTGTATAGTGTAGGATCTTGTTTCGCAATATAACTCATCAGTCAGCCTTCCCCTTTCATCTTTCAACGATTAATTTATATTCATCTTCATTGTAACATGATTTCGATTGTTCGGAAACGATAAATTATTTTTTCTTGTATCTTTTATTAATGTTCGTATTTTATTGAATATCATCTATTAATTACAATATTTTTTTTAAAAAAATTATGAAACACATATTTTTAACGGCAGGAGGTATTGTCCTCTGTTACTTGATATACTGCCCGCTCGCCCCCTATTAATTTTGGACGTGTTTTGGCTAAAGTGACATGAGCTTCACCAATACGGTCTAAAGATACCCGGACGGGTACAGCAACATGTTTTAAATGCATACCAATAAAGGTGTCACCAATATCCACCCCATAGTCAGCTTTTACAAATTCAACGACGACCGGATCAGACATATTCCGATAGGCGTAAGTTGCCATTGAACCACCTGCACTTGGTGCTGGCACAACAGTTACTTCTTCTAAATTTAATCGCTCTTGAACATGGCGTTCCATGACTAGCGCGCGATTTAAATGTTCACAACATTGGAATACCGGTTGAATGCCTGTTTCCGTGCAGAATTTTTCAACGGCATTAAAAATTATTTGAGCAACCTCTGTCGATCCTGCAGTACCAATCTTTTTACCAATAATTTCTGATGTTGAACAGCCGATAACAATTAGTTGATTTTGTTTTGGTTCAATTTGCTTTCTAAACGCTTGAAATATTGATTCTGTTTCCTGGCGCCATTTTTGTAAATCTTGGTTCACTTGCCACCCTCCACTTTTTTGCATACGATTGTGATAAAAAAGGCCGACCGTTTCACAATAACCCATCATCTAGTTGTAAAATTCATCCCTAGATCAATCGTATTGTGTTGGTCAGACCCATATGTTGTTAAATTCGTTTAGGTAAATCTACCCTTACTCGTTTTTTGCTTCATAATCTGTAATTTTACCGACCCTTCGTTCATGACGTCCTCCGGTAAATTCCGTCGTTAGCCACGTTTGTGCAATTTCTCTTGCAAGACCCGGCCCGATAACACGCTCACCCATCGCTAAAATATTTGTATCATTATGTTCCCTAGTTGCCTTTGCACTAAATACATCATGGCAGAGAGCACAACGGATGCCTTTTACTTTATTGGCTGCGATACTCATACCAATGCCAGTCCCACAAATTAAAATACCACGGTCAAATTCACCATTTGCCACTTTTTCTGCAACAGGTAATGCATAATCTGGATAGTCAACCGAACAATCGCCTTCACAACCAAAATCTTCAAATTCAATATTAAGTTCTTCTAACAGTGACACTATTTCATTTTTTAAATTAACTCCACCATGATCGCAAGCTATAGCTACTTTCATGTTGTCCACCTCTATATTTTTTAATATGTACCTACTAATAGATATGAAGGTTGGAAATCCTCTTATATTATGTACATAAAACAATAATTTAAGCCGATAATTCCCTAACCTAGATTCATCGTTTAATAGAATGAATTACATATATTTTAGCATACATATGATAACGAAACTATCATACTGATGGATTAGTTAACCTTAAACTTTGTAATCGTTTGTTTTAAATTATCGGCAAGTTCCTTTAGTTCATTAACATGCTGTTCTACCGTTTCAATACCCACTGTCTGTTCTTGTGCTGCAGCCGCAACTTCTTGTGCCCCAGCTGAAGTTTCTTCAGAAATGGCAGAAACTTCTTGTGATTGAGTAGATGTATTATGAATGGACTCCATTTGTTTATCTACTAATAATGATATCTCTTTTACAGCATCTGCAACTTGATAAATCGTTTGTGTCATTTGTTCCATCATTTCACGTGTCGTTGCACCTTTTTTCACTTCTTGATTAACCGATTCAACTTGATGATTGATTAAATTTGAAACTTGTTTCACTTCATTTTGCATGTTTCGAATCAATTCTGCTATACCACTAACAGCTTTAGCACTTTCATCAGCCAGTTTTCGAACTTCTTCTGCAACTACAGCAAAACCTTTCCCATGTTCACCAGCTCGAGCTGCTTCAATGGAAGCATTCAAAGCGAGTAAGTTCGTTTGCTCAGCAATATCCCCAACAAGTTGAATGATTTGCTCAATTTGGTTTGCATTGTCCGTTAAATGATTCACAGACTTGATCGTTTCCCGATTTGAATTCGAAACGTTTTCAATCCCGTTGACAAGGGAAGAAATCACTTTTTGACTGTCCTGTAAGACATCAAGCATTTCCTTCGACTTTTCTTCAGAATCTTTTGCTTTTATTTGTACTTGATTTGCCATTTCGGTAACATCCTCAATCGATTCCGCGATGGATTGAATGGATTCTGCTGAGTTTTCAGCTCCTTGGGAAATTTCCGTAATGGTGATCCCAATATTTTCAGCTTGTTCTGACGCCTTTGTTGCTTCAGCTGAAATGATATTCACCTTTTCATTAGTCGCTGTAAAGTTCTTATTAATGAGTTGTACCATTTGGCGAAGATTATCCAACATATAGTTAAAGGCTAAGCCAACGGCACGTATTTCATCATCGGATTTAGATACCTTTACATCGACCGTCAAATTACCTTCAGCTGCTTGAATTGCTGCTTTTTCTAAGTCTTGTAAAGGCTTAACAATTATAGTTGCAGCAAAAAATGCTAAAATTCCCATCCACATAGCGCCTGCTGCTAACACTAAAATGACATACAAAGTTTGGTTTTCAAAAAAGTTCTCAAAAAAAACGGGATAAAGTACATATATGAAAAAACCACTAGTAGAATAAGTTATGATTCCGAGAATTAACGTAAACCAAACTAACTTTTTACGAATCCCAAACTTATACTTTTTCTTCGTCACATCACTTCTCCCCTTTTGTAAATGCTATCAACTATGTCATTAGATAAAAAACAAGATTAGATTCAATTTATTCACATTCAGATCGATCTGAAAATTGTTTTAATAATTCATCTATCATGGATTGAAGCTCGTTAAAAGTTTCACGATAAGTTTCTAACGTTCCGCCAAAAGGATCTGAAACATCTCCATTACTTTTTAAAGCAAATTCCTTTAACGTATATATTTTCTCTTTGCTCGTTGGAAATTGTTGCTGAATCATCAGTTTATGGGCATTTGTCATCGTGAGAATGTAATCAGCCCAATCCACAGTTTCCTCTTGAAGCTGTGTCGCTTGATGTTGAATGGATATATTATTTTCCTTTAATACTTGTTTAGCCAGTGGAGAAGCATCAACACCTGGTGCAGCAAATACACCTGCTGATTTCACTTCTATATTTGGTATATTTTTACTTTTTACAATGGCTTCTGCCATAGGACTTCGGCACGTATTTCCTGTACAAACAAACAATATTCTAGTCATTTTTTACCTCCTACCTTTATTATAATCGATTCAAAAAATTCTTGAAAGTGTTACTATAAATATTCACTCAATGTTACTAAAAAAATAAAATCAGTTTTATTCCAAAAAATAACAAAATCGACCCACCAAAGGCTTCACTATATTGGCCAAAAATTCCTTTCATTTTTTTACCGAAAAACAGACCGAACCAAGTTAAAATTGTAGCAAATAGACCAAACAATAAGACAGCAGTAATCATTCGCGTACCAAATATCCCTAGACTTAAACCAAGAGAAAAACTGTCTATGCTGACACTGAAGGCGAATAAAAAAATGCCAATACCACTTAGTTTTAGACTTGGCGTGTCGTCATCTTTAAAACTTGAGACAAACATATGAATACCGATGAAAATAAGTAATGTTCCGCCGATATAAGTTGCCACAATTCCGAGCGTCTCCGATAATAACTTTCCAAGTATTATTCCTAAAAGCGGCATCCAAATATGGAAGGCACCCACCGTTAATCCGATTTGGAAAATTTGTTTAAGCCGCATCGGAACCATTCCCATGCCAAGCCCTACAGAAAAAGCATCCATTCCAACCGCAATCGCAATGAGTGACAATGTAAACAGTTCATTTAACGCTTGAGACAAAATAAATTCCCCCTATTGGCAGGATTCGTAAAAGTTGGACTAGCTTTTATAACATATGCACAAAATAGGGGGAATAGAATTATGGTTATTTAAAAAGGTATCGTAAACATTTTACGGACGTTTTAGTTTTCATATATGACAGTATGACCGGCTGCTTTTATTAAACGGTTCATGATGGCAATACCGATTCCCTCAGCTGGAAATGTTTCACTAATGATCATGTCAATTTTTTCTTGATCGAAGGCACGTAATGTTTTAAACAACGATCGGGCAACCGTGGACAAGTCTTTACGGTTTCCACAAGTTAAAATTTTCTCTGCTTGATAAAAATCCTTCCGTTCTTCCGTTGTTAGAACACCTACTTTTTTACCTTCTTGACGTTTTTCATCAATTATTTTTTGTAAAAATTCAGGACTGCCATCGACAAGCACCATCGGTACGTTTGGTGAATAATGTTTATATTTCATTCCGGGTGATCGCGGGTTTTCCACTTCTTCTTTAATTTGAATATCCATATCAACCGGCCCAACTATAGTTTCAATTTCCTCTTTTGTTATACCACCCGGTCGCAAAATAATCGGGATTTCTCCCGTACAATCGATTACCGTTGATTCAACGCCAACACCGGTTTCCCCGCCATCAACAATTCCAGCAATTTTCCCATTCATATCTTGGTATACGTGACTGAAGCTTGTCGGACTTGGCTTTCCTGAAAGATTCGCACTTGGTGCCGCAATTGGTAATCCGCTTGCCTTTATGAGTGCTAATGCAACTGGGTGATTCGGCATACGTATCCCCACTGTGGATAATCCTGCTGTTGTTTTTTCCGAAATAATACCAGGTTTTGTGTTTAAAATAATGGTTAAAGGGCCTGGCCAAAAAGCCTCCATAAGTTTTTCCGCTTTTTCTGGAATATTTTCCGCAAATCGTTCAACTTCTTTCCTTTCACTAATATGGACAATTAGTGGATTATCACTTGGCCTTCCTTTTGCTTGGAATATTTTTTCAACCGCTTCATTACTCAACGCATTCGCACCAAGGCCATAGACTGTTTCTGTAGGAAAAGCAACTATTTCATTTTGTTGTAACAATTCCGCAGCTTCTTTTATTTGTGGATATGTGTATAAATTATCCCCATACTTATCCACTTTCCATACTTTTGTTTCCATATTTTACTCCTTCTTTAAGATAAAATAAAAAAGTAAATTAAATCAAATTTAAACATGACTTCTTAATTAGATTTTAAATGATTTATCATTGTTTTTTTGTGAGTTATTAACAAAATGTGGATAAATTGTTTAATTTTGTGAATAACTCTGTTGATAAATGTGTGTTATACACAATTTTATTAACTTTAGTTTGCTTCCATCTTAGATCTTATGACTCGTTGTCAGAGGTTTTAATTATTTGTGGGTAGTTTAAATACACTTTCAACATTCAAACTATACCGCTAATTATCGATGATTTCAAATCTTGTATTGACTTAGATTGAGTCAAGTATTTGTGGGCAGTTTTTTTCTCCCTAACAATGAAAGCGAATTCACTATTTTAGGGTACTCTCTTGATAAAAAATTTATCTTTTTTAAAATCCGGCCAACTCCTTTAAAGT